>JAYQWI020001385.1:0-4016 GCA_035871815.2 Candidatus Parabeggiatoa communis | reverse complement strand
CCCTCAATTGGTTATTTTTGGTAAAGACACTCAACTGTTGACGACAGGATTTGTAGGGGCAGGGGGTAATATTCAAATCAATGCTGACTATTTGATTCAGTCACCGACAAGCGTGAAAGATGCCTCCTCAACATTCAATGAGGATGGTGAAATATGGATTAATGCTTCAGATGAGGATATTAGCAAAAATTTTACGGTATTGTCTGAAAGATTTCCAGGCCCTTCATTATTGTTAGATTACTGTGGTAACTTGAATCAAGAACAATTAAGCAGCTTTCGCATCATTACCCGAGATGGGTTGATGTCTGCACCAGGGGATTTGCAGACTTCTTTTTATCTGCCAAAAGAGGATGACCCTATTTGAGTGCAAAGTACTGATTAGGTTAATGGTGGGTTTAGCTTCGCTGACTTCGTATCGTTCCTCTACCCACCCTACTTGGAACTAATAATGAATTGAATACTTAGCACCGCAGCAAAGCAGCGAAAAGCGTGAGATTGGTTTTAGAGCTATTCTTAAAAAAATCAGCGTCAATCATGATCATCAGTTTAATTTGCGTTCTATCAGATCACCACATTGCATCACAACTTATAAATAGAGGTCAAAATACGTTCAACAATAATTTGTTCCTGATTTTTGTCATAATGAGCGAGAGGTTGAAAGTAAACTGATTGTCAGTTATCTTTTGCCCGCTTTGGGTTATTCTATTAACGCTTGGCGACAAGAAATTCAATTTAACCGTTTTCGTTTAGATTTTTTGGCCGAAACCAGTCAAACGCTTGACCCTACAAAAGGCGTTTTTTTTGAAGCTAAGCATCCTAATAAGCATTTGAATGATCATGTTGATCAGTTAAAACGCTATATGATCGATTTGCAAATCACTTATGGCTTGCTAACCAATAAAAAAAAATTAAACCATTTCGCCCTCACCAGCTGTGTTTCCGCCATCAGTAGCAACGATAGAACCACCGATTGTGGTAGAAGCACCGGTGGTGACAAAACAGACACCATCACAACAAACGATGATTATCGCTTTAAATCCAAAAGAACAACGATTCTTAGAAGAGGTTAATAGTCTCTCTATTGAAGAATTGAGTATGAAATTTGGGCGATTAAGTGAAGAGAAGAGTTGATCAGATTTCTAGTGAATGAAAGGGATATTCAACCTTTTAGATCGACTGACGATATGAAAAAACGTGCCAAAGGTTTACTCGGAGACAAGACGATTAAGAATATTGTGGAACAATGGGTTTGATTTTTTTGTAAGAGGCCCGATTTTCGTCCAAATTTCTTTTGCAGAGGCCGCAATGTCTATCCCTACAATTATAGTTCAATTAAATGTTGAAAGAAATCCGTTTCCAAAATTGGAAAAGTTTTAAACAAGCTACCCTTTATATTGATCAGCTTACCGTTTTAATTGGTACGAATGCCAGTGGTAAATCGAATGCGGTAGAGGCTTTAGCGTTTTTACGGCGCGTGGCAAGCGGTAAAAATATTCAAACGGCGTTAGTCGGGGATTCAAGTTTGCCAGCCTTGCGGGGTGGTTTGGAATGGACGGCCCGCAAACCGGAAAATCAATTTACGCTTGCTGTGCTTGTAGAGGGTTTACAAAAAAACAGTGATTATCTTTATAGTCTGACGATAAAAACCCATCATGTTGCAAAAATTGAAGCAGAATCATTGACTTGTATTCAATATGATGAACTGGAGCCTGAACATCACATTTTATTTAAAACACACCCGCAAAGTCGTGATGAAGAGTCTTCTGATCTCACATACTTATTCAAAGTCATCTATGGTATGACTTCTGAGCGTGAACAGTTAGAGAATATTTCAACCGTTTCAAACGTTAAAGCCATGATGGATGGCGCGAATGCCGTTATTTTGAGTTTGGAAAATCTTCTTATTTTAAAACCAATACCAGATAAAATGCGTACTTATACGCCTCTTTCAACTCAATTAAATCACGATGCTCAAAATATAGCTGGGTTTTTAGCCGCTTTACCAAAGCCGCAAAGACTTGAAATTGAAAATATTTTATCCACTTACGCGAAACAGTTACCTGAACGAGAACTACGCAGAGTTTGGGCTGAAACGGTGGGCAGATTAAATAGTGATGCGATGTTGTATTGTGAGGAGGAATGGGTTAAGGGAGAAATAACGCTGATAGACGCTCGCACCATGTCAGCAGGTACATTGCGTTTTTTGGCTATCCTCATTGCTTTGTTGACGCGCCCTGAAGGTAGCCAGTTAGTGATTGAAGATGTGGATACGGGTTTGCACCCTTCGCGAATTGGTTTATTGCTTCAAATCCTTAAAAAACAAGGTGAGCAGAGAAAGATTGATATTCTTATCACGACTCATAATCCCGCTTTATTGGATAATTTATGCCCAGAAATGGTGCCTTACGTTGAAGTGGCTCACCGCGATATTGAAACCGGTGCGAGCCAATTGACTTTGCTGGAAGATATCAGTCATTTACCTAAATTGTTGGCTTCTGGCACACTGGGTAAAATTACGATGCAAGGTAAACTTGAAAAAAGTTTGAAAACCGTTTTATAGCCTTTTTCGTTTGGCTTAAATACAAAAAAGGGCAAGTATTTGTAGGGTGGGTAAGCGGGCGGCATTGAACCTAGTATTATACCCCGATTTCACCGCCCGCTTGCCCACCATCTTCGTTTCATAAAAATAGGCAATACCTTTAAACCAGGGTGCCTTATAAAATCAATAGCCCTTACTTGCCCCTTTGACGGATGTATTTAGCGTAGCTTCCCTTCGGTTCACGCAAAAGGAAAATGCTATAACACGTTGCGAGCAAAAAAAATGCCTAAAAAAGTTCAGGTTATGGATACCAGTATTCTTTTAGTCTGGCTTGGTGTACCTGGTAAAGATACTTGTTTTATTCAAGGTCAGATTTGGAATCAATCTTATGTAAAAAGCTTGATCAAACAGGAAGAAGAAAAAGGCACAACCTTGGTTTTACCTTTAGCTACTTTGATTGAAGCAGGTAATCATATTGCTCAAATAAAATCGCCGCATACACAGAAACGTTATCCGCTGGCACAAGCGTTGGCAGACATTTTAAAAAAAGCAGTAGATGAAGAACCCCCTTTGCTGGGTTTAGAACGGCCTGTGCTTTGTGAAGATGATGAATTAAAAAAATTGGCTGAAGAGTGGCCTCGTTTAGCGGCCCAAGCGAATACCAAAAAAGATAAAGGTGGCCTGTCGATGGGTGATATGACGATCAAACGAGTTGCCGAGCGTTATGCCAAAATGGGGTATGAAGTCGATATTTTGACTGGAGATGAAGCTTTAAAAGCTTACGAACCTGTTCCTCCAAAACCACCTCGTCGAAGAAACAGATAGGGATGGTGGGCAAGCGGGCGATTAGATTTCAAGAACAATGTTTAATTCAATGCCGACAGCGATCCCACCCTATGAAAAATTGGGAACAAGAAATGTTTTAATCACATCCAACCCCTTGATTTATAAACATTAACATGAATCATTTTAGAAATCGCCTTTTCAAAACAGGACGTTTGTTGTTCCGCTTTTTGATCGTTTTGATCACAATAACCACGGTTTTGATGATCGGGTTAGCGATTATTGGGCAACTTGTGCGTGATCGCACGGTTGAATTGGCTTTGTTGATGTACATCCCGCTTTTACCCTTGGGTTTATGGGCGGTTTTTTGGGATGGCTTACAAGCTGGCCGTAGTTTGCCCCGTTTTCGTTTTAGTTTGACTCTCATTGGGTTAGTGGTGTCGATTTGGGGTGCTATATCCATGATGGGATGGGGAGGGAGTCATGCAGAATCGGGTACTGAAGTCACGGTGTTGCATTGGAACGTGTATTGGGGGGGGAAAGGAAAAGACGATTGGCAATCTATAAGTGATGATATTGAACAGATGCAGCCTGATGTCGCGGTTCTCAGCGAACCGCCGTTGAGTTATAAGCTTAATCCTTTCCTGAAGCAAATGGGGTGGTCAACTATTCAGTATCAGGGCAGACGAAAAAA
>JAYQWI020001384.1:0-6254 GCA_035871815.2 Candidatus Parabeggiatoa communis | reverse complement strand
GCATAATGGCAAATTAATCGTTCATGGTTTGCGTGATCCGTTAGCTGTCGATCCACAAGAGATAACCTGTCGTTTTAAATTGGACGACGATGAGTTTTTTTTCAAAGACAGGCTTATCAGGATTTAAATGCACAGTTTGTTGAACAACGCTTACGGTTATGGCTTAATCCACCAGATACGGTGCAAATGTCTTTAAAAGGTACGGTTTTATATTTAAAGGGACATGTTGATCAGGCTTGGATAAATAAAGCGTATGATAGTGTTGGCATCATGGCGGTGGTTTTGGAAGTGATTACTGATGAATTGGTTAATACTGATGCACCCTTTCAAGCGTTTTTAAACGCTTTGAATGAGACTTCTGGTATCATAATCATTTATAGTGAACATAAAAATGGCCAATGGGTGATAACGGGCATGCGTGAACCTTTGGCTGAAGCACCTGAAAAATGGTAATCAATAATGTGATGATGCGTTGGACACCTTATCAAGATTTAACACCTTTGTTGATAGAAAAACATGCGCAGTTGCGATTAGCCCTATATTTTACTGTACAATTACAGATACAAGAGGGTGTTTTGGATTTGAGGTGGTATGCACAAGCCCATTGGATAACTCAAGCTATTGATAAGGCGAGTACAATTGCTGGGGTTAACCGGGTAGCGCTTGATAATTTACGGGATATTGGCCCTTTTTTATTGGCACAAGCTCAGCGCCAATTAGCACCCCCTTTAAGCGTGACTTTGAATGTGCATGATAAAATATTACAAATGAGTGGTATGAGGGATTCGGCCACATTTCAAGCATGAGTTAAGTGTATGCCGCATTTTCAAGATTAACACACAATAAAAATGGTTTTGTGTCGATATGAGTACATTAGTGGATGGAGAACGTCATAATCTGATACAACACATTGAAAAAATTAACCTTTATTTTTATGAAGATGATGCCCTTGCAGACAGATATCTAATCTTATCACAAAAATATTACTAAGTTATGTCGCCTGACAGCTACCTCATGGGATATAAAAATACTATTTAAACAATGACTTCCATTACAAAAATACCGTTTTGTGAAAGTCAGCCTTTTCCCCTTGACAGGCAAGTCGATTTTCGAGTAATCAAAAGATAAAAAGTGAACAAAAAATAGGCTTATTGCTGATGGACTCTAAAAATAAAATTATTGCTGATGCGTTTAAATCAATACGCGAATTTCTAAATACTCAACAAACTCGTTTGAAGGTGTTGGAAGAGCAGATTCAAAAATTAGAACAAGCACAAAAACGTTTTCATCTTATTGAAAAATCAGTTAAAAATCTAGAATCATTGTCAATTAGCTTTGAACTTCTAGAAGAGGCTTTTAAAAGCTTGGAACAATGCTCGACTCGCTTGCTTCAACTTGAAAAATCGGTCGAAAAGCAAGATAAACTATTGCAAAGCTTGAGTGTCATTAAACAGATTCATCAAGATTTAGAACAACACCAAACGCGCCTTTCTACTTTAGAAACACGTACTGATGTCGAACAAGTACAAACCCGCCTTGAGATTTTAGAAAAATTGACGGACAAGCTAAAACAAGGTACTTATGAAGAGGTTCTTAAAATAACGGCGGATTTGAAACCACTACAAACGCGCCTTTCTGCTTTAGAAACACGTACTGATGTAGAAGAAGTACAAACGCGCCTTGATATTCTAGAAAAGTTGACAGACAAGCTAAAAGAAGGTAAATATAAAGAGATTCTTAAAATAACGGCTGATTTGAAACCACTAGAAACACGCCTTGAGCGTTTGGAGAAGCTGACCAAGACTATAGAACAAGAACAAGAACAAGAAAAAACACACTTTCGTATTATTAGAAAGCAGATTGAAAATTTAGAGCAAATACAAATCACTCAATTAGTGTGTCGTTTAGACCAGATTGAACTCGCTTTTGTACGTTTAAATAAGTTAGAAAAGCAACTCAATGATGCCGAGCTTCGGACAAAGGAAATGGCGAAAATTTTACCCCATGCCATCCGTGAAGCGAGTGAGCCTATCGACTCACAAACAGCAGAAATAGCGCCTGAACTGATTGAATCCCTGCAAAAGCCCGTTGAGCAGTGTATTAAACAGTCTATTAGCCGAGATATTCGTCCGTTTGCGGAGGCTTTGTTTCCGGTAATGGGGCCTGCTATTCGCAAATCTCTGAATGAGTTATTTAAAAGCCTGATTCAATCCATTAATAAGAGTTTAGAACAAAGTTTATCTTGGCAGGGCTTAACTTGGCGAATAAAAGCTTGGCGCAGTGGACGGCCTTTTTCAGAAATTGTTTTGCAACATACTCTTGTCTATCGCGTTGAACAGGTGTTTTTAATTCATCGTGAATCGGGTTTGTTAATCCAACATTTGCATCAAGAGGAGATAGAAATAGGAGATAGCGAGGCTATCTCAGGGATGTTCACAGCTATACAAGATTTTATCCGTGATTCTTTTTTAAGTAATAAAATAGAGGAGCTTGATAGCGTCGAAATTGGCGAATACACCGTCTGGTTGGAACGCGGCCCTTATACAGTGTTAGCTTGTGTGATTCGTGGTGTTGCCCCCTACGATTTTAGAAACCTGATGCGTTTAACGATAGAATCTTTGCACGCACGTTACGGTATTTTGTTGCAGCAATTTTCAGGGGATAGTGGGCAGCTACAAGCGTGTCAATTTTTCTTAGAAAAAACTCTGAGATTACAAACAAAATTTAACAATGATCAATACTTATTAAATCCTACTTTAATAACAATACTGAGTCTTATTTTGTTGTTGCTTGGAGGATGGGGATACTGGCATTTTAAAGAGCAGCAACGTTTGACTGATTATATTGAAACCTTGCAAAAGACACCGGGTATTGTGGTCATTTCTACTCAGCATGAAGCGGGAAAGCTATTTATTTATGGCATGCGTGATCCATTAGCAGACGACCCTCAACAAATAGCTCGACGCTTTGAGCTAAGCGATGAGGATGTGGCAACTCAATGGACACCCTACCTGGATTTAACCCCCCTCTTTTTAGAACGACGAATGCGGCAACGTTTGGCCCCCCCACCAACAGTCTCGGTGCGTTTGCAAGGTGATGTTTTACTTATGACGGGTTATGCACAATCCGATTGGATAAAGCAGGCTACTCAAACAAGCCTAGTAACAGGCATTAATCGTTTGGAAGTTAATGAGTTAATTGATATTGATCACCTGTTATTGGCAAAAGCGCAACGTGAGTTAGCACTGCCTGATGCTGTTGTGCTAACAATGCAAGAGGGCGTTTTGAAGGTGACAGGCTTGGTTGATTCAAAAACTTATCAAGCTTTACAACAGCGCATCCAAAACTTTTTGAATTCTGAAAAAAACTTGCCTGGTTTTGAAACTAGCGGTTTGATAGATGCAGAGCTTGAAAGGAAAAAACGGATACAACGTATTGAAAATACAAAGCTCTATTTTTCTGAGGGGGCAAAATTCCGGGATGGACAGGAAACAACGCTTGAGGCTTTGCTTAACGATATGCAACATTTACAGACTATAAGTGAGGCTTTACATGAACCTATACGCTTACAGATTATCGGAGACACTGATGGGCGAGGCTCAAAAATCCAGAATGAAGAACTCAGCCAACAACGTGCAAAAGCGGTACTGAATTGGCTACACCAAAGCGGAATAGAAAAAGACTCTCTTATAATCATTTTACCATCTGTGATACGTTTTGATGAAAATAAAGTTAATCCAAACGATAGAAAAGTTAATTTTCAAATTAGACTCAGCACCGTCATAGATTAATGGATTGAGTTAAGGTTTTTCGGTTCAGCGATTTATCGCCTACAACAAACTACAAGGATTGTTATATAATTAACAGAAAATTTTAAACCTAACTACAAAGATTGTCTGTGAAGCTACCACCTAACCGTTTTAACAAACATCAGTCAAAAACAAAACGAAGCTTAGACGACGTGGCTAGTTTGATCGTTTTTGACTTTCATTATGACATGACACGATTTATCGCTACCGTTTTCAAATACTCAATCTCGAACACACTTTTATCCACAGATTTTAACCGATATTTCACACTGATTAATCAATCTTATACTGAGACTCTGTGTTACTCTGTGTTACTCTGTCAACTGAAGTGTTAAAAACGGATGATTTTTACAAACTGATTTTCAGGCAAAAGTTTTTGTGCACAAAAATGAAAAGGTGTTAAGTGTGAAGGGATTAGATACGTGGTGAGGTATCGGTTTAATCCTTTTTTATATACAATTCTTGTAGTTAGCTGATTATCCAGATTCGCGCTGATTTTAAATTAATCAAATCAGCGTTCAATTTTTATATAATTACTATTGCATTACTATCCGCATTTATTTGTGAAGCCATTTGCAAAGCGACAAAAACTGGCTCAGTTTTTGCCATTCATGTTAGCGTATTCAATAGAACTGTCTATTTTTATGGGGTTTGATTAGAAAAGGGTTCATCAATGATGAATTGCTAATTGCAAAAAAAAGATTTAATTCTTTATTCGTAATAACCAATACTCAAAATAAAAAATGATAGGAAATTCTATTGAGATTTTAACCACATTCGTTCCCTCATTAACATCGTCGGTTGAAAACCAGAATGGCAAAACTTCCTAAAAATATTGATAAATATATTTGTTCCATCAAGCCAGAAATCGTTATGGCTTATCTACATATTGATGAGTATGGTAACTTAATAAATTGGGGTGGGCAGCCTCACAAGTTGGGACTTGATGATTTGAGGGTGGGGCAAGCCATAACTGAAAACTTCAATTTTCTTGAAGGGATGTTGCCGGTTTCTGATATTCTCGTCTTGCGTTTTTTAAGCTTGTGTGAAGAACATTGCGCCCATGTACATGTTATACCTGAGATTCATGGCAGTTATGTGTTGTTATTTGATGCCCGCTCTGAATATGATCATCAGCAACAAATGCAGCAACAAATAAATGAGCTCAAATTGTTGAATTATCAGAAAAACCAGTTGCTACAAGCATTGGATAACCAACAAAATCAGCTTAAACAATCTTGTAAACAAAAAGTAGGCATTATTACGAGAATAATACAATATTTGGCCTGTATCTGTAGAAAAAAATTTTATTGAACCGGAGGAAAATGAGTGGCCATATTACAAAAAAAGATTTGTATGATTGGGGATTTTTCAGTGGGCAAAACCAGTTTGGTGGGCCGTTTTGTGCGCCAAACTTTCTCAGACAAATATATGACGACGGTGGGTGTCAAAATAGATACTAAAATGGTGAAATTACCGGATGGAAATGACATCAAGCTCATTTTATGGGATATTGCAGGTAATGATGCTATAACCACAGTCACGGCCTCTTATTTGCGCGGAGCGGCCGGTTTTTTACTGATTGTGGATGGAACACGCCGCCCAACATGGGATAGTGGTTTAAATCTGAGAGATAGTGTTGCTAAACTACTGGGTAAAAAACCTTTTGTTATGTTGCTCAATAAAGCTGATTTGCGTGAGCAATGGGAAATTGATGAACAAATGATTGAAGAACAAACTCAGCAAGGATGGAAACTTTTAGCCACCAGTGCCAAAACGGGCATGAATGTGGAAGAAGCCTTTCTTGAATTATCAATGAAGATGCTAGAAACTTAAATGATAAATTCGGTGTTGGGGAATGAAGAGTACACGTCGTTAATAAGCGTAGCTCGTTATGAACCTGTACTACGCTAAATAAACGAATTGAACCTTTTAGGGTTAAATAGACTTGACTCCGTTACAATTTTCGTCATAGCAAAGCTCAGAAATCTTGTAGTCCGTCCAAAATAAGATTTCTCCGTTCATTGATCTGACGCTCAGTTTATGGGCGTGTTGAGTATAACTGTTTGAGGCCTTTATCCTTTTGAATGGGCATTCTTTCATTTTCAAACTTGAAGTTTTTGCGCGCAAAAACTTCAAGATCGAAACCATTTTCAAGTATACTGCTCGCCTTTTCATTTCGTTCCAATTGATTTTCAGGCCTTGAGAACGTTGCTGCCTTGTTGAAAATAAACGAAATCGCTACTCCAGGTTAGGAAGTTCCAAAAAATTATCCCAAAAGGCAATTCAAGCTGGTTTGTTTAATTTCTCTCATCCTCTGCGGCTGTGCGGCTCTGCGTGAGCCGACAGTTTGTTATTTTTTTGATATTCCAGAAGTTAAGTGCGTAACGTCAGTTAATCAGGCCCTCATTCATTAATTAAGTGTTCGATCTTTTCATCACCTAC
>JAYQWI020001383.1:0-3049 GCA_035871815.2 Candidatus Parabeggiatoa communis | reverse complement strand
CTTTTGCCGCGAACCCTTTTGGTTTATACGACACAGCAGGAAACGTTTGGGAATGGACGTGTTCAGAATATGAAAACGCTTATAAAGGTAAGGAAAAGTACTGTTTAAGCAAAGAAGACCGCACTAAAGATAGCCTTTTCGTTTTGCGCGGCGGCTCGTGGAGCAAAGGTGCAATGAGGCTGCGCTCGACGGACCGCGACTGGATTCAGCGGACTGGCCGTAACGGGGGTGGCGGTGCGCGGCTTGCCAGGATATTGTAAACCTTTATTTTTTATCCTTTTATCCTTTTCTTTTTTCTTTTTATTCTTTTTATTTTTTATGGAAAGGTAAAGATTTATGGAAAGGGTAAGGATTTTGGGGAAGGGTGGGTTTTTCGGCCCGCGCCCTGCGCGGGCCGCGATTTTTTTTGAGTTACTTACCTTATAAAAAATAGGGTTGTGAAGGTAAAATGGGCCGTTAATAGGGTGGGCGTGGAAGGCCGATTTTCGTTTCAAATTGATTTTCGCGAAGGGCCGATTTTTTTGAACTCCCATCAAACTATACTTAGCGCCGTCATATAATAGCGACCTATTGATTCTTTAAGCCAACAGCTAAAGCAGTTGTCTAAGAGCGAAAGTCACCTAAAGGTGACTAACAGCGCAAATTATAACGGTGGACAGTATAAAGTTTGAACTCCAATTAAACGCTAATCTTGATAACTGATAACTGATAACTGACAATGTGGCAAAAGACGATTGATTTATGGATGTTATTGTTTTTGTTAGGTTTGCTCGTTTTAGGGATTTGGTATTTATATTGGGATAATAACCGGGCCTCTATTCCGGCGACTGTTCAGGCAAGCCCTTCCAATTCTAATACGTCATTTCATTTCCCTATTTTTCCTATTTATTTGCAAGATGATCCGCGCTGGAAGGATGATAAAATGGGCGGTTCTGAAGAAACATTGGGGCAGGCGGGTTGTTTTGTCACTTGTGTGAGTATGGCGCTTTTCCATCATGGGATTGATTTACCCCCTAAACACTTAAATGAATTATTGAAAAGCTATAACGGTTATACGCAACAAGGCTGGGTGAAATGGGATACGGTTTCAGAAATTACGGATCATCAAATCGCTTTCCAAGCGCCTAATCATCCCCGTTTTGCAGAAATTGATGCGGCCCTGAGGGCCGATGAGCCGATACTCGCCAAGATTCTATTGTATGATCGAATTTATCATTGGGTATTGATAGTTGGAAAGGTGGGCCCAGATTATTGGGTTAAAGATCCGTTGGGAGAGGGGCGAACACTTGATCGACTTTCTCAATTCAAAAGTAAAATTTATGCTATTCGGATTGTTAAAAAAATATCAGCTGTTCGGTAATTTTGTTATTTTATTTAGGCGAATGCTGGGCAACTCAAAGCCTAGCCTACAAAAAAAATTTGATAATATGAGAGTTAACGAAAAACCATTACACGAATATCCTTGGTATCTGCGTCCTTTTTTTTGGAATCAAAAGAGAAAATATAAGCAGATTTTGAAACCGGGTTTATTGTGGGCGAGGGTGCCTCCCTTGTTTGCAACGGTTGCTTTGCTTTATGGGGCCTTAGATCGAAAACGTTCACCGTTGACTCCCGTTTTGCGTTCCTTGATTACGGTTCGCGTGTCACAAATTAATTGGTGTCGCTTTTGTGTTGATATCAATGCTTCTCTTTTATTAGAACGATCCGGTTCAATGGAAAAAGTGACGGCGCTGGAAAATTGGAAAGAAAGCAATCTCTTTGATGATATGGAAAAAGTGGTTTTGGAATATACGGAAGCGATCACTTATTCGGATAGACAAGTGAGTGAGGATTTGATGACGCGAGTGCGTCAATTTTTTAATGAGGATGAGGTGGTTGAAGTGACAGGCCTGATTGCTTTCCAAAATTTGTCCAGTAAATTCAATAGCGCCTTAGATGTGCCGCCTCAAGGGTTTTGTCAAATACCTGCTGTTTGAAGTTTATAATCGTTTTGTCTGGTGGGCAAGGTGTTGCCTACTAGACATTATTTTCGCCAATAGCACAATGCTTTAAATTTGATGAAGAGGTTAAGTTAATCAATGAGTGATTCTCCTTATATTGTTGTCGTTAATGAACAGAATTTTGCAACGGAAGTCATTGAAAAATCCAATCAAGTTCCTGTATTAGTTGACTTTTGGGCAGAATGGTGTGGCCCGTGCAAAACCATCATACCGGTTTTAAATAAACTGGTTGAAGAATATGAAGGGCAATTTATTCTGGCCAAACTCAACACGGATGAAGAACAGGCATTAGCTGGGCAGTTCCAAATTCGCGGCATTCCGGCACTGAAACTCTTTCGACATGGGCAAGTGGTGGAAGAAACAACGGGCGTACAATCAGAAAGGGTATTACGTGAAATGATAGATCGTCACTGTGATCGCCCTGCCGATAAGTTACGACAACAAGCGATGCTTGCCCATACGGCCGGTGAAACGGCCGAAGCGATCACGTTATTAGAAGAAGCGCGTGAGATGGATCCTAATTATTATCTTGTACAATTGGATTTAGCGCAGATATTGATTGACAGTCAGCGGTTTGAAGAGGCTGAAACGCTAGTGAAAGCTTTACCCGTTAATGTACAAGCTGATAGCAAGGTAAATGAATTAATGGCACATCTCATTTTTTCCCGTGTTGCTGCTAAGGCACCTGCTTTAGAGACTTTAGAAAAAACACTTGCAGAGCATCCTGATGATCTGATGGCACATTATCAATTCAGCGCCCGAAAAGTCTTGGCAGGTGATTTTGAAGTGGCTTTAGAACATTTATTGATATTGATGCGTAAAAATCGAAAATTTGAAGAGGATGCAGGGCATAAAGGAGTATTGGCTGTGTTTACCTTATTGGGTAATCAAGGGCCTCTTGTTCATCGTTATCGGGGTAAGATGGCCAGTTTGTTGTACTAAGGAATATCACTGTCGGCTCACGCAGAGCCGCAGAGCCGCAGAGAATGAGAGAAATTAAACAAACCGGCTTGAATTGCCTTTTGGGATTTATTTTTTTGGAACTTCCT
>JAYQWI020001382.1:0-4586 GCA_035871815.2 Candidatus Parabeggiatoa communis | reverse complement strand
GTAATAAAGGCGTTTTTTCTCGTCACGGTGTTTGGTTTGGAGTCCAAATTCAATTAACTTGACGTTAACTGGACGGGCACTTTTTAAACCAATCCGTTTGGCTATTTCGGTGGGGATTAGTAAGGCTTGCTGGATCTCGGCAACTTGGGATTCAATGCCGAATAATTGCAACATATCGCAATCAAACTGTTGCTTTATGGCATTATTGAGGGCGATTTGCCTAGCATTACCGGTGATACCAAGCTTATCTAATTCTTCGGCTTTGGCTTGGGCGAATAGGGCAATTTCTAACCTTGGGTCTAGTGATACTGAGCCTTTGGTTAGGAGTTCAAATGTCCATTTGGTCACCATAACAGCAAAATCAGGATTACACCAAATAGCTAAGTGAATTGAAGCATAAGGATGTATCCAAGTACCTTGGTCTTGGGCTGTTTTACCCTTTTGCACACCTTTAACTACTTGAATTATATTAGATATGGGAATTCCCATATCACTCGAAAACGAGTTAAAATATTCCTTAGTGGACTTAAGACGTTTATAGTCTGCAAGCAGTTTACTAGTTGCTTGGCACATGTCAGTTGCGCATAAATACCCATCACTAGAACGCTGGCGGATTGTCGCACCATGAAAATCACGGCTGATTAATTGAGTGGTCATAAAGTGACACCCCATAGTAGTTATAGAATTTTGATGGAGAACAAAACACTTAGCAGACTGGCATTCTATGGTTACCAGCTTTTCGGGTAGCTTTCCCTAGCTAAGTGCATGGCGAACTATAAAGAGGGCTCATTTGCTTGTCAAGCTTTTTTTCTTAAACGGCCTCTCAAATTTTTTTTCAATCCGCATAAAATTATAAGGATATGATTAAACAGTCATTTTATAATCTATATTTGACTAATTTTATCAGTTATTCAAAAAAAATTCGTGTGAGCCTATGGCCAATTTTTTAAAATAGGATTAAAATAGGCATCTGTTTTATCACCGTCGCTTAAAATCGTTGGTTGCCATTGATTTAAAAATCGGTGAATTTGAAGCCAGTTATAAAGGACATAAGGAATTATATCTTCGCTATCTTGAAAAGTATGAAATCATTGAAGGTGAAGAAAAACCGATTGGTTTAATTCTTTGTACCGGCAAAAATGAAGAACATATTGAATTAATGCAATTTAGATAAAAGCAATATTAAAGTGGCTGAATATTTAACCATACTTCCACCAAAAGAATTGTTGCAAGAAAAATTGCACAAAGCGATTGAAATTGCTAAAAATAAATTACCTACTGAGAATCTATAGATTTTCGTTTGTTGGTGAAATATTATTAATTCGCTACGGGTGTATGTCACTCAGGATAACAAGGCGTTGGAACGGACAATTTACGTCCTTGGAAAGTGCCGCTCAACATTGGGCATTAGTAAATCAACAAATATTAGGAGAAAGTTAAGTGTTATGAAAATAGGACTATGTTGTAAATTGATGATAGTGGTGACAGTTATTGCTGTTTTAACTGCTGTTATAATTCCCACTTATTATTGTGATGGTGACCATGTTAAAAAATCTGAATTGCCACTTGATAATGCCAAAGTATTACCATTGAACGATGTTAAACTGGTACTGTCTGATATAATGTCGTCTTTTTCTCAAGTTAAAAATGGCATTAATACGTATCGTATGGATGCGGGTGGATATCCTCAAACTCTTGAGGAGGTTGGATTAGGGTTTACATCTTCTGATTATGTCAAAACGATAGACTACACGGCAGCTACTGCAACAGCGGGTCCAACAGTTTGTTTTAACCTAGTAGATGATTTAGGTAAAATTGGTTTTACAAACGTCAAAGGCTATTGGAGTTGTAAACAATCTGATGTTCAGTCTGTAGAACCAAATTGTACTCCATATATCAAATATTTACCGAAAAGTTGTACGAAAAAATAATTGGGTTCAGACTAAAATTAATTCTAACTTGCCATTGCTCCCGAACTAGCGGCGGGAGAAGAGGTGTGTTAGAAGGTATGCTCGTTTACACATTGCTTTACCTGCTAACTTTGTCTTGGAGGCCAACCTAACGGCGGCTGAAGAGCGGTGTTAGTGGGTCAACTGAAGGTTCAGCAAAAAGTTGGAATGTGAAAAAATTCGGCTAACTTTGTCTTGACGGCCACCTTCGGCGACTCAAGAATGGTGTTAGAATAAGCAAGCGTAGGGTGGGTAGGCGCCTCGCTACAACCCACCATTCCAAATAAAAAGCCCCAAAGCACAAGCCAAGGGACTTTTTATTGTCCACCCATCATCTGTTTAAACTTTTTGACTATTTCAAAATTAGTACCTTTTCATTTTGGGCAGGTGTCACTCAGGATAAAAAGGCGTTTTCGTTACAAATTTACATGGAAAATACCGCTCAACATGGGCATTAGATATTGAATCCTAATTTTTAGGGAGACTAAATAATGATTACAATCCTCCTTTTTCACGAAGAGGTTAAAGAATGATATTGCAGGCACTTAAATATTGCCGTTACAAAGGGACTAAAAACCAATGGAATCTTGAAGGAAGACCATTAGGTAATAATAGTCAATTTGTAGGATTAGATAAAATAAACCTCGTTGTGGGTAGAAATGCATCTGGAAAAACTAGAACAATACTTGCTATAAGACAAGTAGCAGACCTTTTATGTGGAGATGCCAAATTATCTCACTTAGTTCATGATACCGGTGAATATACTCTTCTTTTTAAAGAAAAAGATTCAGACATAGAATACTTTTTTGAATTCAAAAAAGGAAAAATACGCCAAGAGATATTAAAAATCGATGGAGAAGAAAAGCTAAACAGAGCAGAAGGAAATTTGTTTTACAATGAAATTGGGAAATATCTCTCTTTCAAGCCAAAAGAAGATGATTCTTTGTCAATATCTAAAGGAGACTCAGAGCAGCAACCATTTTTTGACAGTTTGTATGCTTGGGGTAAAACACTTACTCATTACAAATTTGGTGGTACGCTAGGCAAAGATGCCTTCATAAAAGATCTTAACAAGATATTAGAACAAGACTCTGATATTGATCTAAAAGATGGAAGTGACGTAATAGAAGCCCTTGTAAAAGGAAAGGAGATTAATTATGATTTCATTAACGCCATTATTCGTGATATGGATCATATCGATTATCCTCTGACTTCTGTGGATGCTTCTAGGTTAAAACATATACCTATAGGTTTTGGTTTAACTGTTCATGAGGCTGACCTTGATGACATAACCGATCAATTGGAAATGTCTCAAGGTATGTTTAGAGCACTTTCTTTGCTAATACAACTTAATTATTCTTTATTATCAGACAAGCCTAGATGTATTTTAATAGATGACATAGGCGAAGGGCTTGATTATGACCGGTCGAGGAAATTAATAGACTTGATTATTGAAAAAGCTAATAATTCGGCAGTTCAAGTCATCATGACGACAAATGATAGATTTGTAATGAATAAAGTTCCTTTGACATACTGGTCTATTATCAAACGAGAAAGGAATAAGTCTATTTTTTACAATTATCAAAATTCCCAGAAAAATTTTGATGATTTTTCAATGACAGGGCTTAATAATTTCGATTTTTTTTCGACAGATTTCTTTTCAACTGGATTTGATGAATATATAGCTGAGGCAGAAGAATGAAAAAAATGGCTATATTTGTTGAAGGAGAAACGGAAAGCGAATTTCTAAGCAGTTTATTGAAAGAAATAGCGGGGCGAAAGCATATTAGCATCAAGACATTTAAACTTTCTGGAGGTAAGAATAAGAGTCAACGATTCTTAAGGCTTGTAGGAGAATCCGTACCCAATACGCCAAAATATGAAGTTGTTATTTATATTAGCAGTTCTATGGAGAGGGTTGCTTCTGATATATTAGAGCAGAAAGAAGAGCTAGAACGTCAAGGATTTGAACATATACTCGGCTTAAGGGATTTGCGTGGTGATAAAGGCCATAAAAAATTAACTTTGGATGACTTGCCTCGCATGGAATTAGTCTCAAAACTTATTAAAAAACGTTGCTTACCTTTAAAAGCTCAGATGGTTATCGCCGTGATGGAAATAGAGACTTGGTTTTTAGCCGAAATAAATCACTACAAATGTGTGGATAATAACCTAACACAAGCGGTCGTTTGCTCTAACAATAATTTAGGGTTTAATCCATGTACAGATGATTTAACATTACGGCCAGAACCAGCAGAAGATTTAAAACACCTTTATCAGATTGTAGGTAAGTCGTATACTAAATCTGCCTCACATAGGACTCGTACAATTGAATGTCTTGATTATGATTATATGTATTTAACTCTACAGTTCAAAATCAAAAAACTACAAGAACTTATTTCTGAGATTGATGGATTTCTCATATAAATTAAAAAGTTAAATAAGTTAAGTCTAACTTGGTGTTCAAGGCCGACCACCCACTGTCGGGCTTTTTTTTTGGTTTTCTTTTGGGCTAACCGACGGCAGGTGGCGGCTTAGCACGTAGGTTGGACTGAGCTTGCGAAGTCCAACGCTAAAAACTCAATTTATTTTCAAGGTTTGTTGGACTTACCGAAGTCAGTCCAACCTACAAACTAC
>JAYQWI020001381.1:0-1811 GCA_035871815.2 Candidatus Parabeggiatoa communis | reverse complement strand
AAATATCAAGCACTTCTAAATCTTCTATTACGAATTTATCATCTGCTTGGTGGAATTTTTTGGCTTCTATCACCAACCATTTTTTGGGATGTTTTTCCCTAATATCTTGCCATAACATAGCTTCTCTCCTTACGAATGAGTTCAAATCGCTCCGGGTGGGTAGAACTCAAAGCACCCACCACAAGGCAGCACAAATAGAAAAAACAATATTGATTTGTAACAAAATGATTTATAACGAAAGGGTGGTTACAGAAGTCGCTCTACCCACCCTACAAAAAACGTGCTTAACTAAGGATTATTATTAATCTTAATGTTCCACATCTCTATGATTTTACTCATAAATTCTGTTAAAATGAGTCGCACCCCCTTGCAACCCCCGTCAAAGTCCTCAAAGCATCAAAGCACCAAATTATCATTCTCCGCCTCGCAACGGCCAGACGTCGCCGGTGTCAGATTTGTAGTCGTTGCTCACGTCGCCGTTGGCGAGGGACACGCGCCACGCGTAGTTCGTGCCTGCCACATCCGGGGAAGACGACCAATAGTAGTTCGACTGTACGCCCGAGAACGCATCACCTTCCTTCCAAGGGCCAGTACCAGCAGCATTGGAGAGTCCTGGCTGCGTAAAAAGTTTCGCATATTTCTCATCCATCATCGCCTTCCACTCTTCAATGGTAGGCAAACGCCACATTCCAGCCCTTGAGCCATCACCCAGTCCACATTGTCCATGAGCCAGATTCGCGGCACTTTGCATGGCGGTTTTCCAATTCTGCCAACCAAAACAATTGGCATTCTTCAACCATATCAATCCACTCCGATTATCGGTGACGGTGCCATCGCCATTGTCGGTGTAGCGGTATGAGGAATGGGCCGTCTGTTTCGGTGGTATTGGTGTTGTCGCTACTGGAGGAGAAGGTTTAGATTGCGGAGAGGGTGAAGGCGTTGATACGGTTTGAGATTGCACCGTCTCTGCAACTTGACGCTTACCCCCAACAACAAACACAAAATCACCGCGTGAGAGATCATAATCGCGTATTTTGCCATATTGCGGGGTTTGAGCAGTATGTTCTGGCACTTTATTTTTGAGATACAGCCCCAATTCTTCTCACGTCACATAACCACCTTTATAGAGATCACCTAAACCATAACGCAAAGCATCTACAAAAGCGGGTGTAAAAACACTTTTTGCGGGTACGCTTTCATCGGCACTGCCGGCTGTGATAAATTGACGTACTGGTAATTCTGCCATTTGACTGATTTGTCTTGGCATTTTCGGCAAAGCTTTTGCCTTAAACACGGTGCCTGAAAAACAACTGTCAAATAAAAACAAGGCATGTTTGGCATCCATCCGCCGCGCCATGGCCAGTATTTCATTCATCGTCACGGCTTTTTGTAAAAAGCCTTTTTTATCAAAATGAGGATTCGGTGCGTCTGTTGGGACAAGATAACCTTTGTCTTTGAGCGTGTGTCCATGCCCTGAATAGAAAAACAATAGGCGGTTGTTTTCATCAAAACCATAGTCGTTGATAAAGGTTTTAAAACGATTGCCTAATTGATCGGCATTGAGATTAAAAGACTTTTCAACGTGAAAACCTTGTTTTCTCAACACGTCTTCAACTTGAGCCAATTCGCTAGGGATACTCTCCAAAATTGACCAACCTTCGGTGTATTGGCTTTCACCAATCAAGAGGGCGTAGCTACCCGAATAGGAGGAGAGAATCTGGGCACCTTGTAGACTCTGAGTGGCGGTGGTGCTGCTGCTGGGGTACACGGGTTGTTCATAAGGGGTTGAGTGGGATGTGATACCGCCCGGA
>JAYQWI020001380.1:0-3603 GCA_035871815.2 Candidatus Parabeggiatoa communis | reverse complement strand
CGGTATCAACTCAAAAAGTCACTGTTCACACCAATTTTGGCTTTGATTAATATTAAAATTTATAGAACATTTAACACAAAAAAAACAATTTTATTTATTTTAATATACTTGGTACTGTTTAAATCGCGACTTTGGGGTGAGCAAAGAGGTCGCGATGTCAGGTGGATTAGTCTGCTAGAGCGTAATCTGCCCTTAGAATGATTCATTGCTTTCATTATTCAATGATGAATTGTTCAATTCATTCATCATTCATCATTCTTAATTAAGTTCAATTTATGACAGTGCTGAGTATAACAGCCTGTGATAATAACTGTATTGTTCACACGCAGGCAACACAGCCAAGAGTGGAAAACTCAAAGTGTGGCATTTTGCACACGTTAGATTGTTACCCTAAACCCAATCATTTTTTTAACCCTGCCACATTTCTTATTATGAGTAAAGCGGTTGGGAAAAATGTGTATAACGATGAATGCCTATTCCCAAAAAATACGTTTGTGAATAAACATTATGTAATATAGGTAACTAAAATATCAATGCCTTTTATCCTACATTCATCACATCCTTCATAGCCGTTTGGTATTTAAAAATAAAATTCAAATTATATTGGCTTGTCAAAAGATAAATTATTTAAATCAAAGAGTTATTCGTTTGGATACGCGATCCTAAAGGGTACGACATTTCCTTGGCTATTGGTAATTAAAAGATTTTTAAGTCAGATGAAAGAACAATTGTAAATAAGCATAAGGCCCTTTTTAACCCGGCAAAAAATTAAATTTAAATAACCCTCTTGTACACCTGTTATATAAGTTATTGAATTATGTAATAAGATTAAAATAATGTGAGAGACTTCGATGTTTTCGATTCTTTAATGATCAAAATCGATCTTAAGGTGTGATGAATGTTATTAAATAATGAAATTGATCTTAGCCTATCCAAAAATCCCCGTAGGGTGAGCAACGGTTTTTTAAAGTCCAGCATTCCCCTAAAACGTACAACGAAACTGTGCTTCGCTAATGACGGGCCGATAAACGAATTAATCTTTATTAGTACTGAGGCATAAAGGTGATATTGATAAAACCTTGATTAAAAATACAATCCTTGTCGTTATTTTTATGTCATGATCAGATTGATGTTAAAATTATTAAAGATTGAATCAGCGGAACCGAAGGTTCGCAAAGCCAAATCATGATAAATCAGCCGTCTTAGCCTTCTCTTTTTTATTTTTCGTTTCACTTCCTATTGTTCACGACAAAATTTAAAAATCAAATCGCTCGTTATGACTAAAAAACCAGTCAGACATATTATGGGGATATCAGGTGGTAAAGATAGTGCGGCATTAGCCATTTATATGCGTGACAAAGTGCCAGCAATGGAATACTTTTTTGCCGATACGGGGGCTGAATTACCAGAAACTTTAGAATTTATCGATATCATGGAAGATTATCTGGGTAAAAAAATCAAGAGATTAAATCAGCATCGTGGTTTTGAACATTATTTAAAATTGCATAATAACCTGTTACCCACCGCTAAATCACGCTGGTGTACTTTAAATTTAAAGCTGCTCCCTTTTGAAAAACTTGTCAAAAATGATGAAGCGATTACTTATGTTGCCATTCGTGCTGATGAACCTCAACGAGAAGGTTATTTGTCTAAAAAACCCAATATCAAAGCATGTTATCCTTTTAAGGAAGCGGGTTTAGTCAAAGACGATATTTTGCAGATTTTGAAAGAATCGGGTGTAGGTTTGCCTCAGTATTATCAGTGGCGTAGTCGCTCTGGTTGCTATTTTTGTTTTTTTCAACGCAAAGAAGAATGGGTGGGATTATCTGAAAATCATCCCGATTTGTTTGAAAAAGCAAGGTATTATGAACAATATCATAAAGAGAAAGGACATCGTTACACTTGGTCACCCGGTGAAAGCTTGGATGACTTGATTGCCCGTGCGAGTGAAATCAAACAAAAATCGGCATCACGCATCACGCAAAAAAAGGCTAAAAATTTAATGGAAGCCGTTTTGATGGCAGATGAAGATGATCCTGAAGATCAAGCTTGTCTGATTTGTCATCTCTAATTTTTATCGGTTTGTAGGGGCAATCCCTTGTGGTTGCCCAAATTTTTCTTAAATATTTATATATCACATGAGATAATTGAACATGGCGCTTATTGATAATCAAGGTGAGCCAATTTCGCGCTGGTGGGTGATGAAAAGCATTGAAGTTTTAGAAAAACAAAAGAATCTGTTTTCTTCAGCTCAAATGCGGCAAGCGCGAGTAGAATTGATTGCCGGCGCGAATCGCTTAAAAACAATAAAAAGTTGGCTACTTGCGGCTCAAATTATTGAAGGATGTGGTAGAGAGCATGTCATCACTGATTTTGGAAAAGCCATTATTGCTAATGATCCTCATCTTGAAAAGGCCTCAACATGGTGGGCCTTTCATTTATCTATTTGTTTTTCAAAACGAAAGGAACCTTATGCCCGTTTTTTTATAAGTTTAGAACCGATTGCTAAGGATTGGATGCCATGGGAAAAGATTATTAAGCAGGTTCGAGCGAAGGCAGAATTACAAGATTATGAAAAAAAAGTTATTGAATACTGCCTTAGCGGTATCAGAAGAATGTTTGTAGAAGATCGACCTTTAGCTGAATTAGGCCTCATTGAATCAAGAAAGATTAGAGGGCAAGGTATTTATGTCCGTTTAGGTGAGCCTTTGGTAAGCGATGAAGTGATTAGACATGCCCTTGCTTTAATGCGTTTCCATCATTTTCGCAATCGGATAAGTGTTGATTTTTCAGAATTACTGAATGCAGGCCTAGATCGTTTTCTCTGTTTGTCTCCTGATACCTTACGCACTAAATTGAGGGACATTAGTCGGATGGAACGCTGGCAAAATGAATTGAGTTTTACAGAAGCCGCTAATCTTGATTCAATTGCTTTTGGTGAGAATTTGATCCCAAAAAAGACATTGCTAGTGCTGTTGCAAGAAAGTCAAGATACTTGGTTGTAGGGTGGGGTGTTGAAGTTGCCTTCGTGCCCTATAAAAATACAAAATAAATAACGCAAAAGACGCAAAAGACGCAAAAGAATGCAAAAGATATTTATTAAAGGCCTCGAAAACGTCTTTTAGCGTCTTTAGCGTCTTTAGCGTTTATTTTTCTGTAATAGGCTGTCAACAAAATTCGTTATAATCAGGAATTTTCTTATTCTTCCGTTTTCAAAGTCACATTTGAACTGTCTTTGACACCTTCTAGCCCATCACCCATAGGTTCATTCAAACA
This sequence comes from Candidatus Parabeggiatoa communis, assembly GCA_035871815.2. Lineage (GTDB taxonomy): Bacteria > Pseudomonadota > Gammaproteobacteria > Beggiatoales > Beggiatoaceae > Parabeggiatoa > Parabeggiatoa communis. Next base: position 327 of record JAYQWI020001380.1, on the reverse strand, counting down.
ACTAAAACCACGTAATTTGCCACTATCCAGAGTGACTTCTACGCCGCCTTCTGTTCCATCATCTTCTTCATACACCGTGTAGCGATGTTTATTCTTCAAAAAGGACAGCGTATATCCAGAGTCGTCTTCTGTGAGACGAAATGGATTTTCAGCGCCACCATGTTCCAGTTCGACTTCTCCAAGTCTGCCAAAGCGATAAAAGGCGTGACTACCCGCTAAGCAAACAGACAAGTTTTTTCCTTCCTCTACCAGACAATTAAATACCACCTTTTCGCCTTCCTGACAATGACTCGCCGCAGTCGCGACTATTGATGGTGACGGCATTGG
>JAYQWI020001379.1:0-3165 GCA_035871815.2 Candidatus Parabeggiatoa communis | reverse complement strand
CTTGGCGGGTTTGAAAATCATGGCGGATTCACTTTTTAATCACGCCTGAAAAACGATAACGCAAAAGACAGTTTATTTCTTTTTTAATCTCACGCAAAGGCGCAAAGGCGCAAACCGCCAAGTCATTATGCTTAGCGGCTTGGCGGCTTGGCGTGAGCAAATAATGATATGAATATCTATAGAAGTTCAAGAACAATTTTGGATGCCAACTAAAATATTTAAAAGCTTTAAATGTGGTGGGCAACAACGTTACTCACTTGACATCGTTTTAATAATTCATTGATTTTATTTAAGTAATGTAAAAATGGCTAAAAAAATAATAGTTCACGAACAACTGACGCTGGAATCCGAAAAGCAAGAAATTGATATTTTTTTTAAGATGTCAAAACAATTGTTTAGTGATGCTATCAATCAGTCAGCGGAGTTATACGATATAACGGCTGATTTACTCACGGATTTTAGAGACATCACACCAGAAGCTATTTTGAACGATAGTCGAATCATAAAAATATTGAGATATTCAATTGTTCCCGTGATAAGCCAAATGAAATTAGGACAACTCATCGGCCTGGCTTCCACCGCGCCTTATGAGAATGAAGTCGTTACGAGTGGTTCCAAATATAAACAACTCAAAAGCAAGGTGACTCAACTGAGTACACTTTTCAATGACAATTTAGATCGACAACGTTTCCTTTGGTTAAATACCACGCTTAATGAAGAAAACCAAAGAATTGCTAAGCAGTATGCTAAAAATTGGACATGCTCCTTGATTGCTAATCAAAATGCTGTCACTTCATTTCGTAATTGGCGCAAAGATTTACAAGAAACCACTATTTCTGAAACCATAGTAAAAGCAGGATATTCAAAGCTTAACAAACGCAAAATCATCACAAAAATTACTGATATTCTCCCAGGGCAGTTTAGCCTAGAATGTCGAGTCAAAGGCAGAACGACACAAAAGGCTGATTTTGCGATTCGATTAAAAAAATCAAAAAAATTAATGCTCTTAGAAGCCAAAGCCGTGGGTGTCAAAATAGATGCCTTTAAACGTATGAAGGAATGTCGTGAGAAAGCAGATGATTGGTACTCACATTTTGGTAAAGATGTCATTTGCGGTGCTGTCATTGCCGGCTTCATACCCGTGTCGGAAATTCATGCCTTGCTTAATTTAAATTTAGAAGTCTTTTGGGAACATCGACTGGATTTACTCTATGATTTCATCAACTCATCAACATAAGTTTAAAGCGATTAGTCTCTTTACCGGTGCGGGTGGATTGGATATTGGCTTGGAAAGGGCAGGGTTTGAAGTCGTTTCTAGCCTTGAAATAGACAACATTTGTTGTGAAACGCTTTCCCTTAATCAGGCCAAAAAGCTTATGATTGATAGTGGGCCGCGTTTTCACTTGCAAGGTACCCATATCATCAATAATGACATCAAAAAAATTCATCCTCAAGAACTCGCGCCAATAGAGACTAAAGTGAATTGCCTCTTTAGTGGACCGCCTTGTCAGACTTTTTCCAGTGCGGGCAAAATGCAAAGCGTTTTTGATGAACGTGGTACGCTCTTTCAAGATTTTGTGAGGATGGTGGCGTATTGGAAACCGACGACGTTTCTTTTTGAAAATGTCCGTGGTTTAGTGACGGCTAGAGGTTTTGAGGGTCAACCTGGTGGCGTTATTAGAGATATTTTAAGGGCTTTTGAAAATATGGGCTACTCTTGTCGGGCTGGATTATTGAATGCTGCCGATTATGGGGCTTATCAACGTCGAGTGCGCTGTTTCATTATGGGTGTGCGGCATGGTATGGCCCCCGTTTTTCCAGAAGTCACTCATGTTGAAAGGCCTATTAACCATAATAAAAACAATACGTTATTTCCAGAATTGGAGAGGAAACCGTGGCAATCATTAGGTGCTTTTTTGGAGAGTTATGCGGATAATGATGAAACGAATTGGGTGTATCCAACGCCGGCATTGTTTGAACAGCTCAAAAGTATGCCTGAAGGTTCGGGATTAAAAAGCCAAGGTGTGATTGAAAAGACGCGCCCTGGTGGACATTGGGGATATAGACAAGGCACTTTTATAGCCGATCCCAAAAAGCCGGCTAGAACCGTAACGGGTTCTACTGCTCAAGATTGGATTAGACTCAATGACGGTAGCTTACGGCGACTGACTTTTTTAGAAGTCAAACGTTTGCAAGGGTTTCCAGAAGAATGGCACTTTTGTGGTTCCAAAGCCCAACAATTTAAACAAGTTGGCAATGCGGTTCCGTTGATTTTTGGTGAAGTGATTGGACAAACACTGATTCAGTATTTGGAAACCTATAATCCTAAACTTAAACCACAAAAAATATCGCTTCCTGAACGATTTGAACAGTACATCACTTATACTGAAAAGGAAGCTGATAGAAATGGCATTTTTAGGAAACAGCATTATTATGCGGATGTGTAAATCATGAAAGTAGAACAACTTGAAGGGTGACAATGGTACGGGCAAAACGGCTGTCGCGTTATAAATTTGGATGATTTTTTATGAAAGAACGATATTGGTCATTTAGGGGAAAAAGGCCGTCGTAGGGTGGGATCGCTGTCGGCATTGAACTCAATCAATATAAACCCAGATTTCACCGCCCGCTTGCCCACCATCCCTATCTACAATATATAACGACAAGGATTGTTTATAAGAAAGGATAAGATCGTGACACTCGGTGAGATCATGAACACTTTCATAAATCAAAACAATGCCAAACATCAATAACTCACTTTTCAAAGAAGGTGATAGAGAATCACATAACGAACTCAATCAGGCTATGATCTAATCCTTTATTATAAATAATCCTTGTAATTATAAACAGATTATGGAAGAGATTAAAATCAACATTTTAGGATGGTGGGTAAGCGGGCGTTAAGATTGAAGGAGGTGCTTTGATTCAGTGCCACCCTACCCATCCGACGAGAAATTCAAAGGAAAATTTAACCATGAATCAAGAAAACCTTCGCATTAAAAATCCCAGCGTCACGCTTTACGCTTTTCATCTCCGTTCTGAGATGACTTTGGAAGTGGTAGCTGATGCGCCTCATTTATGGGAAAAGTTGAGGCACATCGGCGAGTTTTTTGCTATGCCCGATTTCCAATACTTCACTGATAGAATGATTTGTTATCAAAAGGG
>JAYQWI020001378.1:0-3830 GCA_035871815.2 Candidatus Parabeggiatoa communis | reverse complement strand
CAGTTTGAAGGGCGAGGGTTCAAGATTGGCTTTGTAGGCCGTTTTGATGAAGTCAAAGGGTGTCAATTTTTAATTAAGGCATTAAGTCAGTTGCCATTTGAAGCGCATCTTATATTCGTTGGCGACGGAGAAACCAGAAAGCAGTTGAATGACTTAACGATTGAACTTGGGTTGCAAGAAAAAGTGACTTTTCTAGGTTTTGTCAATTCGCCTGAGCACGTTTACCGATTGTTTGATGTACTTGTACTGCCCTCTATTGCAGAAGCTTTTGGCAATGTGATTATAGAAGCTCAGGCTTGTGGTGTTCCGGTAATTGCCTCAAATGTTTCCGGCCCCGCTGAAATCATTACACACGGAGAAAATGGTTTACTGTTTACCCCAGAGAATCCTGCTGAGTTAGCACAATCAATTGAGATGATTTATCGCACTCCTCAATTGAGGGCCTCTATTATTAAAAAGGGATTGGAGAAAATTAGTGACTACAGTTTGGAAGAGTATATTAATAAGGTAAATCTTATATATGTTCAATTGAAGTGAACTTTTAATAATTTCATTGTCTGAATCAGAATTTACAGAATTTTAGAATTTACAGAATAAAGATTAAACATTTTAGGTATCCTGAAAATCCTTAAATTTTGAAAATTCTGATTCAGACAAAAAAAGAGTGAGAAAATGCTAGAAAAAAAGGTATTAGGAAAAACCAATTTAGAACTGACTCAATTTGGCATAGGCGCGACGGGGATCGCGGGTATGTACACTGAGGTTCATCGACTGCAAGCTATGGAAGCCCTTGAACTGGCTTGGACAAAGGGCGTTCGTTATTTTGATGTGGCCCCTTTTTATGGGTTTGGACTGGGCGAACGCAGAATGGGCGATTTTTTACGTGCTCAACCCAGAGACGCCTTCGTGATTTCGACCAAAGTAGGCAGACTACTTCGACCTTCCAATCCACCTCCTGCGAAGGAACGTTTTTATCGCACGACAATGCCATTTGTTCTCGAATTTGACTATAGTTATGATGGCGCTATGCGATCTATAGAAGATAGTCTACAGCGATTGGGCCTCAATAGAATTGATATTGCGCTAATCCATGATATTGATACATTGACACATGGCAAAACAGCACAACTCATTGCTTTTCAGCAAGCCATGAAAGGGGCTTACAAAGCATTAGAGCAGCTCCGAAGCGAAGGGGTTATTGCAGCGATTGGTTTAGGCGTGAATGAATGGGAAGTTTGTTCAGACGCTTTAGATTATGGAGACTTTGATTGCTTTTTACTCGCAGGGCGTTTTACTTTATTAGAACAAACCCCCTTGCATACCCTATTACCTCAATGTCTAGAACGTTCAGTTTCGCTCATTATTGGCGGTGTTTTCAACACCGGTTTACTGGCCAATCCCTATGCGGAAAATTTGAAGTATGATTACGGCCCAGCTTCTGCGGAGAAAATAGCCAAAGCCAGGGAAATCGCGACAGTTTGTGAAAGCTTTGGTATTCCCCTTGGTGCAGCAGCCTTGCAATACCCCTTACGACATCCTACTGTTGCAACCGTTATTTCTGGTGCCCGATCAGGCAAAGAAGTCTCGGAAATCATTCAGTGGATGGACAGGGAGATTCCAGCAGCACTTTGGGATAAACTGACGGCACTCAATTTAATTGCAGCAATGAATAACCTATGACAAAAATAGGCATTTTAATACAAGACTTTGAAAAGCTCGACAATTGGGAACTGCGTATTATTGAGGAAATTAAAAATAATCCCTCTTTAGAACTCAGGCTTTTAATAAAAGAGGGCCGAAATGAGATCAAAGTGCCTAAAAAGAAAAATGTTATCGGCAGATTACTATTTGAAATACAGAAAAAAATTCGTCTCTACAATTCGCTGTTTCGTAGAGACGCGATGCTTCGCGTCTCTTTGCGGTAAAATACCGGTTTATTTGTGGTTCAGTACTTAAGTATATATCCTTTATTATAAACAATCCTTGTAGTTATATCCTTATAGTTATGTTATCATTTTTATCCCTTCACGATTTCTAACAGGAAAATTATGGCTTCAACACCCTCTACCATGATGCCACTAGGCACGATGGCACCTGATTTTAGTTTGCTGAATACCGTTACAGGCGAAACCAATACGCTGCAAACTTTAAAATCTGACACGGCTACAGTGGTTATGTTTATTTGCAATCACTGTCCCTACGTTAAACATGTACAAGGGGAGTTAGTGAAACTCGCGAATGATTATCAACCGAAAGGCATTGCTTTTATTGCGATCAGCGCGAATGATGCTGTCAATTATCCCGACGACTCTCCAGAGAAGATGAAAGCCGTCGCGCAGCAATCGGGCTATTCTTTTCCTTACTTGTATGACGAAACCCAAGAAGTGGCTAAAGCTTATCAAGCGGCCTGTACACCCGATTTTTATGTTTTTGACAAAGATTTAAAATGCGTTTATCGGGGGCAGTTGGATGAGGCGAGGCCCAGAAATGATATACCCGTTACGGGTCAAGATATCCGTGCCGCATTAGATGCGATATTGGCAAGACAGCCGGTTAACCCGGAACAAATACCGAGTATTGGTTGCAATATTAAATGGAAATAGGGGGAGCGAAACCTGATTCAGGCCGACGGCCAACCGCTTTATGAACACCTGAACTTCTGAATAGCGACAACTCCTGATATTCAGGCCGACGGCCAACGGCCAACTGCTTTATGAACACCTGAACTTCTGAATTCCTGCAATTTCTGAATTTGAATCAAAAGGCTATTATTATGAAATTACACTGGTTATTGCTTTTATTGGGATGTTTACCGAACTGGCTTTATGCTTCTGAATCCCATCAGAGGTTGGATACGTTTTTGCAGAGTTTGCAAACGGTGTACGCACAATTCAACCAAAAACTCTACAATGAAAATGGTATGTTATTGGAAGAGTCAAGCGGTAACATGTATGTGCAACGCCCTAACCAATTTCGTTGGGAATATCAACAACCCTACAATCAGTTAATCGTTGCTGATGGGAAACAAGTCTGGATTTACGACAGTGATTTAGAACAAGTCACAGTGAAACCGCTAGATGCGGCTTTGGGTAAAACGCCGGCTTTTTTATTAAGCCGTAACCGTAAAATTGAAGAGGATTTTTTTGTTAACAAACTGCCCTCTGAAGCCCAAGTGACACGCTTTGAGTTAATTCCCAAAGATGAGCAAGCCCAATTTGACAGTATGCGCGTCAATTTGCAGGGAGAGACGATATTGGGTTTTGAGCTCATGGATAATTTAGGGCAAACTACCCATATCAACTTTAGTCAAGTGAGACAGAACCTCAAATTTCGGAAGAGCTTGTTTAGATTCACGCCACCTCCTGGTGTAGATATTCTCAAGGAAAACTGAAAACAGGGATTGTCATGATCAACGCCGATTTTTTGAATCATTTTAATAAGGTGTTAATCAGGCCATCATCAGTTAAATCAGCGTTCTATCCTTTTAATTTAATATTTAATTAATAATAGAACGCAGATTATCATTTATGCAACCCCAGGTTGCACCCCTCATCGTTATACATAAGTCAAAATGTAGGGGGCCGGTAACGGGTTTTGCCCACCATCTAAACTTAAAATGGGTTACAAATCTCCTTAAAATTAAGGGACATGCAAAACAAAGCCGGCCCCCTACAAATCTTATTTATCTCTACCACTGTCTTGATCACGGCTAAAATCCAAATCATCACCCCCTATTTTCGGGGCCCACTATGATTGAGGAAAGTTTGTTGGCAGAACGATTCAATTTTTCATACGTCGGGAATGAAAATTAAATTGATTTTTAGCTTCTT
>JAYQWI020001377.1:0-3515 GCA_035871815.2 Candidatus Parabeggiatoa communis | reverse complement strand
CCAATATCAAATGTACGATTATTTCAGAATATCAATCTGATGATGTTTTATATGATCTATTTTCTCGGCGGAATAGTTCAGTCTGTACACAAGCATTAAGACAAGTCTTGCATAACGGCCCATTGGCCAATTATCTTATTGATATCACAAATGAATTACAACCTATTCATCAGGTTTTAGGTTTGAATCAACCCGATAACACATTCTTTGATATTGAGATCATTTTAAGAGTTATCGCTTTAGTTTTATTTGGGCAACAAGATTATCAAGGTAATATTAAAGTTTTCTTGGATAAAGCCATGGCAAAAATGACGCAATCTTGGCAACATTATGAAGAAAAAGTCAAAACATGCTATCACGCTTTTAATGAGGCTATAAAAAGACTGAGCAAGATATTTTTGATACAAGAAATAGGACGACCTTTAACGGGCGAAAAAAGTGATCATTTTAATAAACTGCTGTTTGAAGTTCAGATTTATTATTTTATGTCTTTAAATGATGACGATATCACGGCACAAAGCAAAGAAAATTTCTTATCTGCTTTTAAAGTATTATGTCATGATCCCACATTTCAAGCTTCATTAGCATCATCAACACAAACTCTAGCACATTATCGGGTTAGATTTGAGTCATTTAATAAGTTGATAAATGCTGCTTTTCATAAAGAAATCAATCAGCTCCCTATAAAAGCGTCATCATGATTTGAGGGATAGATTTATGACTGAAAAGGAAAAATTTGAAGCGTTATATCGTGCCTTAAAAGATGAAATAAATGAACTAGAAAAACAGTTTATTCAACCCTTTATACCGGCCGATCCTAATGTTGGCCCGAATCAATATGGGCATTTGGTGAAGGCCTATTGTATATTATGTCATGCTGCTTTTGAGGAATATTTTGAAGAGCTTGCATTTGAAGTGATGAATTTGAGTATTAAACATTGGTTTAATAAAACAAATAAAGTCAAGTCAACAGAAACGCTTATGACATTAGTCTGTTATTATGGTTTGAAATTTGATATAGATGATAATGATAGCCAACCTGATTTAGTATTTGATTATTTAAGGAAGATTTTTAAAGAAGTTAAAGACAAATTTTCTAAATATACAAAAGTCGAAAATCACGGTATTTCTATTAAGTATTTAAAAAAACTGCTGTTACCCGTTGCCATTGATATTAAAAGAGATGCCATGTTATTAAATTCTCTTCAACAATTGGCAAGTGAGCGTGGCGCTTATGCACATAAGCGAGTGAGTCAAAAAATACTCACACCAGATGAAGCAAAAAACATTGTAGAAGACTGTCTAAAACTTTGTGAGGATGTGAAAGAAAAAGCGATTGCTCAATTTCAATAAATGGTTTTGGGTGTTTTGAGTGCTTTCAAAAAATAAATAATTTGAATGTAGGGGCGAACCTACGTGTTCGCCCATTTGATAGAAGACTTTATTTCTTTAATTATTAAGAGGAATCTTAAAACATGAGTTCAGGCAAAATTGTACAAATTATTGGTGCGGTGGTTGATGTTGAGTTTCCGCGTGAGGCGATGCCCAAGGTTTATGATGCCTTGACAGTGGACGAGAACGGTTTAACCCTTGAAACCCAACAGCAGTTGGGGGATGGGGTAGTGCGTACCATTGCTATGGGCACGACTGATGGTATGGCACGCGACTTATCTGTCACCAATACTGGTGCGCCTATTATGATGCCAGTGGGACAGAAAACCTTGGGTCGCATCATGGATGTTTTGGGTCAACCTGTTGATGAAAAAGGCCCGATTGGTGAAGAGGAAAGGTGGTCAATTCACCGTAAAGCGCCTCGCTTTGAAGAACTGTCTACCAGTAACGACTTGCTGGAAACCGGTATTAAGGTGATTGACTTGCTTTGCCCCTTTGCCAAGGGCGGTAAAATTGGTTTATTCGGGGGGGCTGGCGTTGGCAAAACCGTTAATATGATGGAATTAATTCGTAATATCGCCATTGAGCATAGCGGTTATTCTGTCTTTGCCGGCGTGGGTGAACGGACTCGTGAAGGTAACGACTTTTACCATGAAATGACTGAGAGCAAGGTGTTAGATAAGGTAGCACTGGTATATGGTCAAATGAATGAACCGCCAGGCAACCGTTTGCGCGTCGGTTTGTCTGGTTTAACGATGGCCGAATTTTTCCGTGATGAAGGCCGTGACGTGTTATTGTTTATTGACAACATCTATCGTTACACCTTGGCCGGTACGGAAGTCTCCGCCCTGTTAGGGCGTATGCCTTCAGCGGTAGGTTATCAACCAACACTTGCTGAAGAAATGGGCGCGTTGCAAGAACGGATTACGTCTACCAAAACGGGATCGATTACTTCTATTCAAGCTGTGTATGTGCCAGCAGACGATTTAACTGATCCTTCTCCGGCAACCACTTTTTCTCACTTAGATGCTACCGTCGTATTATCGCGTCAAGTGGCCGAACTCGGCATTTATCCCGCGGTGGATCCGCTTGATTCAACCAGTCGTCAACTTGATCCCTTAGTGGTGGGGCAAGAACATTATGATATTGCCCGTTCAGTGCAAGGCACGTTGCAACGTTACAAAGAATTAAAAGACATCATCGCCATTTTAGGCATGGATGAATTATCTGAAGAAGATAAACTGTTCGTTTCTCGTGCCCGCAAGATTCAGAAATTCTTGTCACAACCCTTCTTTGTGGCGGAAGTGTTTACCAGTACTGTTGGAAAATTTGTGTCTCTCAAAGACACCATCGCGGGTTTCAAAGGCATTGTGAATGGTGACTACGACGATTTACCTGAACAAGCCTTCTATATGGTAGGTTCCATTGAAGAAGCGGTTAGCAGGGCTAAAGGAATTTAATCAGTTGTAGGGTGGGCTGTTGCCCACCGATGTCGCTCCGATCTGATTTTTTTAATGAGTAACAATCCTAATTAATAAATAATAGCGCGTTTATCGGATAGCATTATTTTATAGAACACTGATTTTAGTGATAAAACCGATTGACACTCTATTAATCAGCGTTCTAGGCAAAAATTTATCCTCAAAAAATGGCTATCAAATAAAATAATGTCTAGGTGGGCAACAGCCCACCCTACAAAGGAGTTATATCAATATGGCTATGACAGTTCATGTCGATATTGTTAGTGCAGAAGCTGAAATTTTTTCCGGTTTAGCTGAAATGGTGATTGCACCTGCGCTACAAGGTGAAGTAGGGATTTTGCCGCGTCACGCTCAATATATCACTCAATTGAGCGAGGGCGCAATTAGATTAAAAATCAATGATAAGCAAGAAGAATCTTTTTATATTTCAGGTGGCATGTTGGAAGTTCAGCCCCATAAAGTGACTGTATTGTCTGATACCGCATTGCGAGCGCATGATATTGATGAAGCAGCCGCTTTAGAAGCGAAACAACGCGCCGAGAAATTGTTGTCAGATAAACAAGCCGCCTTTGATTATGCCAGGGCACAAGCAGAATTGGCCGAAGCCATGTTGCAATTACGCGCTATTGAAAAGTTGCGTAA
>JAYQWI020001376.1:0-5655 GCA_035871815.2 Candidatus Parabeggiatoa communis | reverse complement strand
ATTGTTTCACCTTTTAGCGGTTCAATTTCTTCTGCCCTTAGGGCCGCATAATATTCAAAATGCCCTTCAACAACAGTATAAGAATCTCTTCCGCTTTCCAACAAAATAGGCGGTGTAATGATACCTTGCATTTTTAAGATCAGTTGAGCGGCTTCATTCAAATCCGTTTCTGAAAATTCACTACGAGGTAAGGAAGGATGAATATCTTCAACCATCACTATAGCGTGTGATATTTTTTTCATGAACTCCTCTCTATTTTCAGCAAAATCTCCTGAGCCAATTTCTGAAACTCTTCCACCGACTTAGAGTTAGATTTAAAATCCAGTATTGATCTCGGATCAGCAATTTCCAGATCACCGATATTCACCGTTTGTTCGGTACATTTTGCGATATCCTCTCTATCAAAAATGATAGTTTCCATCACCTCAAATTGATAGCGTTCAGGAATTAACGCAATACGTTTTTGCAAAGTGCTTTTGATGAATTGAGCATTGGTTGAGATTTTCGTTGGCAAAACCCCCAATGTTTGAATCGGGGGGCGATTAAGCATCTCTCTAAATTCATTGTTCTCTTCAATGAAATCCCTGACATTGACTAAACCTTCATTAGCAAAAGGTTTGAGATCAGAGGGAATAATCAGATAATCTGCTGTTATCAATGCCAGCCCGGCATAGAGATTTAAAGAAGGCGGCGTGTCAATAAGCACAATATCATATTTATCTTTAACAACCTCCAATTTCTTAATCAGTATACCTTGAACATATTTCAACTCATTGAGTTCTTTTTCTTGTTTCATCAAATGAATATGAGAAGGTATCACATCAATTTCGTGGCTACTAAAACGGGAAGTTTTTGCCACTTCTTCGATAGAAAAAGACTTCCGTGATTTTAAGAGATGATAAATATAATTATCTTTCAAGTTATCTTTTTCTTCATCTCCAAAATTAACTAAGCCAGTAGCAAAAGTCGTGTTAGCTTGGCTATCCAAATCAATCAGTAAAACTTTTTTACCCGCCTTACTCAAAGTAGCGGCAAGATTAACCACTGTTGTTGTTTTACCTACGCCGCCTTTATTATGATAAACGGCAATAATTTTCATACGATCTCCTATCAATTTGAGTGTCTGTTTTGAGCGATTAAGCAGAGTGTCTTTACCAATTAATGCTTTAATTTGATCCATTTTATTTTCAATGCCATTGCCATAACACTGAAAAAGGAGTTTAACAGTCTCTCCCGCGCTTTGGTAAATTCTAATTTCTTTGCCATTAGTTAGCAAGCCATAACTGAACTGTAAATCTATCATGTAGCGTTTTAACTGCTCAACATGATCATTTAAATTTCTATCAGGATGCTTCGCTTCAAAAACAACATGGGTTGTCGAATCATCCGAATTTTGATTCGCAGATGCTAAAAAATCTAAACGAAACCGATTACATTTCACTTCTTGTCGCCAGGTATTAATAGAATAACCCAATGCTGGCAAAAGATAGCTCACAATCAGTTTACTTTCGACTTCTCTTTCATTTTGACATAATTCGGGATTAAAAAATAGCGATTTTTTATGAGGTAAGCTAGACATTGTTATAAATCCTGTCAATCTGTTAATCGGTTATATAATAATGATTAATGATTAATGGCTAAAGTGTTATCTGTAACATCAAGGGCCAGGCCTTGTGCCGGGCCCTCACGATCTTGGAGGGCAGTGAAGACATAGCGACTTTTTGTTAGGGCAATCATCTTCTTTAGGTTGAAATTGATTGTAGGGGCAATCCCTTGTGGTTGCCCACTCATTGATACATTGTTCATTGAAAAGGTTGGGGTTCTTCAATCCAATACCCTTGTGCGTAATCAAGGCCTATTTTTTTTAATGCTTCAAAAGTGATGCCATTTTCAACATGTTCTGCTATGGTTTGAATTTGCATCATATGCGCTATCTCGTTGATCGATTTCACCATGGCATAATCAACAGAATCATGGGTGATATTGTTTATTAATCGGCCATCAATTTTCAAAAAATCAATCGGTATGGTTTTTAAATATGAAAATGAGGCGATGCCACTACCAAAGTTGTCTACGGCAAAACGACAACCTCGTTTTTTGAGGGCATTCATAAAATAAGAAATGTCTGTGAAATTGCTTAATAGCGTGGTTTCCGGGATTTCAAAACAAAGTTTGTTTGCCGGAATGTTACTGGAGTCAATATCATCTATCACCGTTTCCAAAAACGCTTGATAACGAAAAGAATATCCCGACAGATTGATGCTACAGAATGTGATTTGTGCTAAAAATTGGGGATGCGCCTTTAACCATTCTAATAAGCTTTGTATAACCCACTTATCTAGTGTTGGCATTAAATGGTATCGTGTGGCGGCCGATAAAAAGGCACCTGGTAGCACGAAATTTTTTTGTGAATCAACCTTCATGCGTAACAATATTTCACAACGTTTAGGGCTTCCAGCTAAACTCAAGTCATTCTCTTCTTTTAATGGAATGATTGATTGATAGAATAAATAAAATCCTTGTTTTTTTTCTAAGTTCTCATTAAGCAATCTAACCCATTGGATGTTTTTATGAGATGCCTCGCTATCGTTTTCTTGATAAATATGAACCGTATTGCGGCCTTTATTTTTTGCCGTATAACAAGCCGCATCGGCCATAGCAATCAGGCTTTTTGAATTGTTCAGTTGTGTCGAAATGGGCACTAAACCAATTGAGATGCCAATGGTAAAAACACCTTTTTCATCTGGCGAGGTTTTCCAAAAAAATATAAATTTTTCAATGGCTTCACGTAAATTATGGGCCAATGCAAAGGCCTTTTGCTGGCTACAGTTTTTAAGTAATAACGCAAATTCATCTCCGCCTAATCGGGCTAATGTCGTTTGTTTAAAACAGCTGTGTGCGTTAATCTGTTTTTGTAGCAGCAAAGCGATATCTTTGAGTAATTGATCACCCGCTTCATGTCCACAAGTATCATTGACAATTTTAAACCGATCTAAATCCATATAGAGCAACGCATGTTCGGTATTCTTGTCACGCGGCGCTTGTAGCATCCGTTCAAGCTGTAGGTTAAACTCATCTCGATTATACAAACCCGTCAAGGCATCGTGTGTGGCTCTATAGGCCAGTGCTTGCGTCATTTTGCGCTTTTCAGTGACATCATTAAACACTAAAACCGCACCAATAATCTTTCCATGACGATCCCGAATGGGCGCTGCTGAATCTTCTATGGCAAACTGGTTTATCCTGTCACGGTGGAGTAATATAGGATTTTCGATTTTGATCCGTTTACCTTCCTCTAAACAACACTCCATGGGGACATCAATCGGCTGTTGTGTCTTTTCGTCAATGATGCAAAAAACGCTATTTAAAGGTAAGCCTTGTGCGGCTTGGGTTGTCCAACCCGTTAGGTTGGTTGCCACTGGATTTAAAAATTCGACAAGCCCTTTAGCATCGGTGGTAATCACGCCATCACATATCGAAGCGAGGGTGATTTCGGCTTTTTCTTTTTCATCAAACAGCGCTTCTTCTGCCCGTTTAGCTTGTAAAATATAGTGAATGCGGTTGCGTAACACATCCAAGTTTACCGGTTTAGTGATGTAATCGGTTGCACCTGCGGCATAAGCGCGATCAACCCACTCCCGTTCCATCAAGGCGGTGACAATGAGAATAGGGAGATATTTGGCTTCGGGTAAGGCTTTGATGCGAGCGCAAGCGGTGACACCGTCAAGAACCGGCATATTGGCATCCATGAGAATCAAATCAGGATGATCCTCATGAAAAGAGTCTATAGCTTGTTGGCCATTTTGGGCCGTATCAACGCTATAGCCATATTTAAGTAGGGCCTGTTCCAACAATCCGCGAGTTAACGGCGCATCATCAACCACTAAAATACGTCCTGGGTTCCTAGTCATCATTATTCACCTGACTTAAAGCCTTTTCAAAATGTAACAATTCTATTTTTAGTTTGATTAAATGAGCCGATGGGCTTTCCAGTTGGCCAGCTTCTGCTTGGCTTTCTAATTGCTGGCATAAAACACCTAACTGATTAGCACCGAGTTGTAAACTTTCACCTTTAAATTGATGTGCTTGTTGGCGTATTGCTTCAATATCGTCGATTTTAAGACTGTCTTGCAAAGCTTGAAGTTGTTGGGGCGCATATTCTAGGAATTGTTGAGTCAGAAATCGCATCATTTCATGCCCTATAATTTTTTCCAAATGTGCGAGCATCTGGAGATCGAGTGTCGGTGTGACGGCGCTGTTAGCCATATCAGTTATCAGTTATCAGTTATCAGTTATCAGTTATCAGTTATCCTTCAGCCTTTTTCGTTTTTTAACAACTGGAAAAGGTTTTTTTTAACCTTTGGAAAAAGGGAGGGGGGGAGGATTTAAAGTTTTTGGAAAAGGGTTGTGATGCTAGGTGGGTGAGTGATGAGAGAATGCTGATTAGAGTTGATTTAAATATCAGCGTGATCACCGTTCTATCCCCCTGTTATGTTTGTTAAACGCTCTTTCAGCTTTATGCCTCCCTATCAGGAAACCGAATTGGAAGGATATCACTGGCAATCGGGACAATTCGGATTTTTAACCAATTTGATACGGTGAAATTCATTATGCAAAGTATCCATGAATAATAACCACCCTGTTAGCGTTTCACCCACATCCATAATCACTTTCATTGCTTCTAATGCTTGTAAACTGCCAATGATACCGACAACGGGTGCCAAAATGCCGGTTTGAGTACAGGTTTCGACAGGTGCTTCATCACTGGGATATAAACACCGATAACAAGGGCTATCAGGTTTATCGCTACGAAAAACGGAAATCTGGCCTTCCATGCGTATTGCCGCGCCTGATACTAAGGGTGTCTGTGTCTTGACACAGGCTTGATTAATCGCAAAACGGGTGGGCAAATTATCGGTACAGTCTAACACGATATCGACTTTATCGATTTGTTCGAGCAATGCGGCGTCATCCAATTGCTGATAAAGCGATGTGACTTGAATCAATGGATTTAAGGCGAGTAATGTTTCGCGAGCGGATTCCACTTTGGGTTTGCCAATATCATCAGTATGATGAATAATTTGGCGTTGCAAGTTAGATAAATCAACCACATCAAAATCGCTGAGAATCACATGCCCAACGCCTGCTGCGGCTAAATACATGGCGGCCGGTGAACCTAAGCCCCCTAAACCGATTATCAGTATTTTAGCATTGAGCAAGCGTTCTTGCCCTTCAACGCCGACTTCGGGCAACAAGATTTGGCGGCTATAGCGTAGTAATTGGGCATCATCCATTTTTTTAAAGACTCCTGATAGTCAATCGTCAATATTATAAATTATAAGTACTGAACCACAAATAAACAGGTATTTTACCGCAAAGAGACGCGAGGCATCGCGTCTCTACGAAAGCGCGAATTGTAGAGACGCGATGCTTCGCGTCTCTAATTACAAATAAACATTGCTTCTATTAAAAATACCTGAAAATTTATGCTTCAGTACTTAAAAAAAGTGTGTGTTTTTAGAGTTGACCGCTTTTTAAAAACGGTCAACTCTCGTTCATGCCACCATCAAGACGTGGTATTATTGGTTTATCGGCCCGTCATTCGTTGTACTCATTTTATCATACAACCCTTCATTGCCAATGCGCCCTAACAAT
>JAYQWI020001375.1:0-16421 GCA_035871815.2 Candidatus Parabeggiatoa communis | reverse complement strand
TTCAGGATTGCCCTTACTTTGACTCTCGTAGGTTGGTACCCAAAAATAGGATTGGATGAGCGCCAAACTTAACAGAGTCGGGGCGAGTATTAAAAACCATTTTATTTTCATATTATGTAATGATTCAGTACAGCGAATGATATTTAAAGTTTGTGATAGCCTTATACGCTGTCAATATTCTATTGACGGGTAAATAGGAGTCCACTATTTATCTTGAAACTCTCCAAAAGTTTGAACTCCGGTTATTCGGCAGTTTGCTCAATCTTGTTAGTGGCTATGCTGGAGTGAGCATTGGCTTAGCTTAAAATAGATTCCTTTTTATTTATGATTAGCATAAACGGCTCTTGCCTTATTAACGAGATAGGCCATGCTATCCTTCAAATCTTGCCTCAGCAATTCTATCTCGGATTGCGTCAAGACTGGGGGCTTTGGCAAGATGTCCCGCTTCTCCTTGAGTGAGGCAGTCGATTCCAAAGCCAAACTGTGTTTTCCACCAGTTGTCAAGTTCATCTCCGTGTTTCTCCCGAAGCTTCGCCAAATAAATCTCAATCTATATCCATTTCAATCGCATCAAACGTTTTTCCGCTTCTAACAAGGTTTCTTCTTTTTTACAAAAAGCAAAGCGAACCAGTTTAACCTTTTTGGGTAACTGATGATAAAGTGTACTAGCAGGAATAGCCGTGACACCCATTTCAACCGTTAAATAGCGACAAAATTCAACATCATTTTCAAACTCAAAATTGGAAAAGTCTGCCATTATAAAACACGTTCCTTCTGGCAGAATCGGTTTAAACCCACTTCGCTCAAGTGCCTCGTATAAATAATCACGATTGTCTTGGTATCGTCTTAATAAATCAGTATAAAATGGCTTAGAACTACTGTCTAAGGCAGTTGAAGCGGCTTCTTGTAAAGGAGCGGCTCCCGAACCTGTAGAATATTGCCGGACTTTAATAATCGCTTGGGTTAAGTTAGGGGGCGCAATCGTCCAGCCAATTTTCCAACCGGTGACTTCAAACGTTTTACCTAAATTTGAAACCGTGATGGTACGTTCATACATATCAGGATAGCTGCCAAAAGGACGATGTTGAAGATTATCAAAAGTCAAATTTTCATAAACTTCATCACTGATCGCAAGTACATCATGTTGACAACATAATCTGGCTAATAATGAGAGTTCTTGATCGGTCAAAATTTTGCCAGTGGGATTATGAGGCGTATTAAGCAGAAGTAATTTAGTCTTGTTTGAAAACAGAGAACAAAGACGTTCTTCATCAATTTTCCAATCTGGGGGGTAGAAGGTATAAAATCGAGGTACACCACCAGCCATTTTAATGGCAGGTAAATAAGTGCTATAGTAAGGTTCAAACAGAATCACTTCATCACCTGGATTAACCAAGCCTAGAATGGAAGCCGATATTGCTTCTGTTGCGCCTTGTGTAATGGTTATATCCGTTTCTGGATTATAAGAAAGCCCATAATGCGATAACATTTTTTGAGCAATTGATTGACGTAACTTTAGATTTCCCCAAACAGAAGTATATTGGTTAACATTATTTTGAACAGCAGAAACAGCAGCCTCTTTTAACAAATAGGGAGCCGCAAAATCTGGGAAACCATGACCCAAATTAATAGTATTATGTTTCACTGCCAGCCTGTTCATTTCAGAAAAAACAGTGTCACTAGAAAAAGATTCAATACGTTGTGATAGATAGCTCATGACAATCGTTTACCGATTTGGTTAATTAAACATTCAAACTTGGATTGCTGTTATCCAAAGGGACTTCTATTATGGTAGGCCGCTTATATTCCCAGGCCTGTTTCAAGAGGCTATAAAGTTGTTCCGGGGTTTCTGCACGAACACCAATAGCTCCAAAGGCCTCTGCCATTTTCACAAAATCAGGCGCTGGTAAATCAACCCCAATCGTGCGTCCGAATCCTTTCTCTTGTCGACGCTTTATTGAACCATAACCTTGGTCATTAAAAATAATTGTGACAATATTGAGTTGGTATTGAACTGCTGTTGCCAATTCCGCATTGCTAAACAGGAATCCACCGTCGCCTATTAAAGATAAAATTTGACGTTCTGGAAAAGCCACTTTAGCGCCCAAAGCGGCTGAAAAAGAAAAACCAAGACCACAAAAATTACGTGGGCAATGAAAAGTATTGGGTAAGTGTCGATCTAAAAAATAGACTGTCCAACCATTCACCCAAGAAGGATCACCAAAAACAATCGTTTCTTTTGAAATGGCTTTTTGGATAGCAGAGATAAATTGCCAAGCTAAGGTGGGTTGTTTTTCTTTAATCCCTTGTGCTTTATACTCTCCAATCGCATTGTTCGTTGATGAACGATCTGGTTTATCATATTGATTTAATTCACTGAGTAACTGCGTTAGCACTTGTTTGGCATCACCCATTAAATCAAGATGCACGGGATAGTATCTACCCACATTCTCCTGATTGGTATCAATTTGAATCAGTTTTTTCGGAAATTGAAGAGAAAAGCGTGTGGCATCACTGTCATCTAAGCTTGAACCAATGACTAAAACAACATCCGCTTTTTGAATCATTTCACGAATAAGCCCATATTTACATCCTCCCCAACTTAAATTCAACGGGTGATCTTCAGGTAAAATGCCTTTGGCTAATGCGGTATTAAAACAGGGTATATTGAACGATTCTACCAATTTTCGTAGCTCATCAGCACAGCCTGAGATGACAGCCCCTCTACCAACATATATCATCGGCATAGTCGCGTGTGCTAATAAATATGAGGCTTCACGTACTTTAGCCTTATCAGCTAATAAGGGAGAGGGCCGTACTGAAGGATAAATATCAACCTGTGCTTTTTTACTTTGTATATCAAGTGGTATTTCAATCGCTGTTGGGCCTGGGCGACCGGTGTATGCTTGAATAAAAGCGTGACGAATGGCATTGGGTATTTCTTCAACAGATTCTACCCTCGTATGCCATTTGACCATTGAAACCAATACGCCGCTTTGATCTTTGATTTCATGAAAAGCCCCTTTACCCAGTTGAGCTAGTGGTGCTTGTGTTGCAATCAACACCATAGGCACAGAATCCTGATAAGCGTCACCCAACGCCGTTAAACTATTGGTCACACCAGGCCCGGAGATGACAATAGGTACAGCAATTTTATGACTGACTCGCGCATAGCCATTGGACATATAAGCCAAACCTTGCTCATGCCGGCTGGTTAATAATCGCAATTGCGGATAATCCAAAACGGCATCACAAAGAAAGAGATTATGTTCTCCAGGAATGCTCAAAATATCAGTGACCCATTCGGCCACTAATTGTGCAATAGCAGCCTGGGCACCTGTCATGTATTCACTCATTTTAATATGCCTGTCCTTTTTATATCGGTATATATGGGAGACTCAATTAAAGTATATTAAGTATCTGTATACCTAGCTTTTGCTTTGCGATAATTATTTCCTTTGTCTAAATAGCAGCCATTAAGTTAAGTTGCTCCCGGAAATCCATTTTTAAAAATATTCCTTTGCGTTACATCAGGTTGCCATCATCTGCTATTTTTTAGTGAAGCGATGAACGATCACAAGCAGTTAAACGCATGGCATTGTTAGTGCTTGCCATAACGCTCCCGCCAATAATTGAATCTTTTCTCATCTTGGATTTCATTTGAAAGTATATAGCGGATAGGTCCATCTTTGAAATCCATGTCATGTAATACATATCTTTTAAGATGCTCTGGAATTGAGCGGTATTCTTTCTCTAGTAACTTTTTAGCCCTTTCAGTGGGTTCTGATAAATAAGCAATAAATGCTTTATAGCACCTGTCCGAACTTGTTGGCTTACCATTAAGTTCATCTAGGGTATCCTTTACTTCTTTAACGAATTCTTCTTCCTTGACATAGGTTTCAAGTTGATCTGTTTTGCCATCAAATGAATGATGCAGAGATATCTCACCTCCTTTTGGCAATTGCGTGACTATCCAACCACATTTTACTTTTTCGACAAAGCCTTCAAAATCAACTTCTTCCCAACAATCAATAACACCATCCTGATAAATATTAATCAGAACACAATGATAGCTCATATTATGAATGAATGCAGGGAGTCCTATTCCTTTTACAATTTCACCGTTTTCCAATTCTCGATATATTCTTTCCATAACTTTTTTTATAGTCCACTAAGTACCCGTCTAAAAGTTATTTGGTATTTTGACGACAAAAACGCTTATTTTTAATTTCGTCACTTGGACGAATTTTTTCTTGACGGACAAGTTTATTATCAACTACCAAGGAATAGGCTGACGTTCAAAAAAGAAACCACCAGTGGGTCCCTCGTCTGGTAATGTTGCTAACCAAACGGCAGTATCTGCACCTTCTTCAATTGATCTGGGTGCCTCTGAACCACCCATTTCAGTTCTTACCCAACCTGGAGTCATTGAATTAATCAGAATATTATCGCCTTTTACCTCATCTGCCAAAACAGCAGTCAGTACATTCAGTGCGGCTTTAGACATTTTATAGCCCAATTTTTTAGCGCCCATTGTTGCCAACTGTCCGGCTTTGCTGGACATATTGACAATACGGCCATAATGATGTTGTCTCATGAGGGGAATAATTTTCTGACACAACAATAAATGGCCATAAACATCGACTTCCATTGATCGTCTGATTGTGTCAAGCGCAACAGTTAATGCTGACTCAGTTGGGTTGAGATGAATACCAGCATTATTAACCAAAATATCTACACGCCCGAATTTTTCTTTTAGATCAGTAACCAAGGATTGAATATCTTCAAGCTTGGTAACATCAAGCGGATAGAAAGAAACATTCAAGCCTTCCTTTTGCAATTGATGCACAGCAGTTTCGCCTTTCTTCACATGACGTGCTGTTAAAACAACTGCAATACCTTTTTGAGCAAGTTGACGGCAAATTTCAAAGCCAATACCTTGACTTGCACCCGTTACGACTGAAATTTTTTGTTCCATTTTCTTATGTCTGTTTTCAAGGCAAAAGCCGCTTATTTTTACGAAAAGCCACGGATAGCTCGCACAGCCAACTTTTCAGGATTGATTGAAAACAATATCTCAATAAATTTAAATTCCAAGGGTTTTCAAAATCAGAAAACTTGACTGCTTAAAGTAGATTTTTATGGCTTAGCGAATGACGCACTCATCACTATACCAATAACTCATCGGTTTTGACCAAAAATGTTTGGCGTAACCTTCACTGACAATCTCACTACTTTCTCTATAAAGCAAAGAGGGAGAATTATTGACCACATAAAATGTATGTCCTTGTTCATCCTGATAGAGGGGTGATTTGATAGAGGTATACCGCGTGCCTTGAATCGCTCTTCCCGCATCAGCGGCCGCATCAATGATCCATCCATCCGGTTTCATCGCATTGATCATGTCATAAGTCACAATGGGTTCTTCCCCTTCACCTATCTCTACGGCATTAATAAACACATCATAATTCTGAAATTCTTCTTTAAGCAATGAGACATTACTTCTTCTACGTTGCAAAGGCACAATACCTCGATTGGCCAAATAATTTAAAACGCCAAATGCCACATTACCACTGCCAAAAACGGCCACTTGATCGTTTTTATTAATACCTCCTCGCAACATAATGCCATGCATGGCTGAAGCATATCCTGCTAAAATGCTATTTTTAAACGTGATATCTCTATTGATATGAAGTCTATCAGTCTGGCCATTATGGTGGCGCATAGAAATGCGATTGGTGATGTCAAATACCCCTAAATTTTTCATAAGAACACAATTTGCCATAAAGTCTTCACCAGAACCAATCGGATGAACCCAACCCGCAATAGCTTGATTTTCTTTAAAATAAGGATAATCAGAAGGTTGAGGGACTTTAATGGAGTAAATCACATCTGCCCATTCAAACAAGCTTTCTCGGCTGTATCCGGCCATTTTTCCATAGGCTTTATCAGAAAGTCCTAAACTGTCTCCATATCCCTTTTCAAATCCTCGTTCATCTTCTGGATGACAATATGCTAAATGTTGTGGTAATAAACCTACTCTTTTTTCGCCTCCAAAACTGGGCTTGATATATCCAATTTTCATATAAAAACAGCAATTCCTCTTCTAATATTAATAATATAACGACAAGATATAAATAAGATATAACTATAAGATATAACTACAAGGATTGTTTATAATAAAGGATTAAATGATGAGGGACTTGCAAAACTCCGATGCTCGACCATAAATCAATAACTTATGAACATAGAATCCACTGTAAGTTATTGATTTTTCCTTTATGCCCAAGAGTTTTGCAAGAGGCTCTTAATATAATAATGTCGTTTTTTAGGTTAATCATTTCACATCGGGCAGACACGCAGGGCAGCCCCTACAAAACCTTCTTAAATCATTTCAGATCGGGCAGCCACCTGCGTGTTTTCCTACTTTTATCCTTTATTATAAACAATCCTTGTCGTTATATAATCCTTGTCGTTATATCTTATCGTTATTTTTCACCGCGCATCTTTCGACAGCTGCTAATACCTCTTTTAAAACGGGTTTTTTCGTAAAAGTCAGCACTTCGCCAGCAGAAATGTCTTCAAACACACCTTCTGCGACATTCGCACTGCTATAAACTAATAAAATCAAATCCTTGCGTCCGGCTTGGCGCACTTTTTGCAATTTGCGTTGCAAATAGTGGGGATGCCAAAAGCCGATAATCTCAATCAAAGCGCGTCGCCCATCTTTGCAATGTGTCAAGGAAAAATCAGGGATCATCACCGTGTCACCGACAACAATGACTTCATCCTCTCGCGCTAATACCCATTTTCGTTTTGCGCCCCCATACTTAGCCTCAAATTCGGCAGCAAAATCGGATTCTAATCGGCTATCAAATAAATTTGAGGCTTTAAAGTGGCTGCGTAATGGCGTTCGATCATCTAATGTGTAGTGCAATGGCTGTTGAAAATCACTGGGTTGCACTTGAGCATCCATACGCCACGTTTTGCACAACAATAAGGCCGGTAAAAATTTAGCGAATTGTAAGCCATAACGCATGGTTGACTTAACAAAAGGCGAAAGCGGCCCATGTAAAATAATATTGTATCCCGCTTGTGGAATGGGGTAAACCGTATGCATCAGCTTGAAAAGCTTAATATATTTAAAAATATCTTTATAACTGTCGCGCACAATCATATCGACTTCACGCGCCCAATACAATAATCCTCGCGCAACTTCTAAATTATAACGGGCAATCAAATCCACTGGCGTTATCATGTCACCGGCCGAGAGCAAAATGCGTTGTTCAATCAAATCGGCAAATAAAGCCTGTTCCACTTGTTCAGTGGTGATGTTCAATTGAAGCGCCGTTTCGGCCAGCGCCTGTTGTCGCGTCGTGACATTTAATAAATCATTTCTAATGGTGACGGGCCCTTGATTAAACAAGATGGTGCGTAATTCGACGGGCTTGACAGGCGGATCATTTCCAAAAAAGCAACGATTCACTAGCACATTAGCCAGGCCGCGCATAATGCGATAATCTAAACTCTCCCCCTCATAAACGCGCAGCGCATCCTCCAATTCACCTCGACTACGCCCAATATGTGCTTTAACTAACTGAATTAAATCAGTAGCGATTTTCAAATAATGATAATCGGCCGGCAAAGCGAGAGGTTCAACCTCATGGCGACGTTTTTTCAAACGGGGCAATATCAATTCAGACTTAAGCATTTTGTTCTGTTATCAGTTATCAGTTATCAGTTATCAGTGATGTTCACGGGCTTTTGAGAAAGGGATTGGGGGATTTTAAAACCAATCTCACGCAAAGGCGCTTCGGGCTTCGGTGCCAAGTAGAGACGCACGGCCGTGCGTCTCTTGGCGCGAAGCGTGAGATTAAAACATATTCCGCAATTCAAACGATTTAAAAAAGACGCTATGAATAATCTGTGGTTAATTAAGTTACGAAACGAAGTTGTACTCGGCCAAAGTACTCAACCGAGATTGATAATGACCTTTTTTTGGGAATGCGCCCTATCACATCAACCTCACAACGGCTCCCGCTCCCGCACAATCCGAATCCCTTCCCACGCAGGTAATTTGCCTTCTTCTCGTGCCATGACAACTTTTAGCCATTCTTGGAGGTTTAAGATGTCTTGTTTGTCTTCAGTGAAATGACTTTTACGACGGCGTGATAACCAACCTTTCCACCAGGAACGATTGTCTTTCTCTTTTTCAAGTTCGTCATAACCAAGCAAAATATATTCTGTCAAACTGACCAAATACTGTCGCCATGCTTGCCGTGCTTCCAAAAATGTGGTGGCAGTTGCACAAGTTAATAGTTCATAAAGTAAGCTACCTAATCGTTGTTGTGCAAGCTTAGTTTCATTTTGTTGCAGAATTTGGGCTAATTGTTTTGCCTCTTGAAAATGATTAGCTTCTATCGCTTGGTGGATATTAGTGAGAGTGGGGGCGAGGTCGAGGGCGAGGGCGATGTCGAGGGCGAGGGCGATGTCGAGGGCGCGGTCGCGGTCGAGGTCGCGGTAGTGGACGAGGTAGCGGTAGTGGTAGTGATCGCGGGCGAGGTCGAGGGCGAGGTCGAGGTAGTGGTCGCGGTCGAGGTCGCGGTCGAGGTCGAGGTCGAGGGCGCGGGCGAGGGCGCGGGCGCGGGCGCTGGCGAGGACAATGGAGAGGGCGCGGTCGAGGGCGCGGATATTTTTTGTTAAAATGATAACTTTATTTTCATTTTTAAACCCTTTTAAAGAAAAAATATTCTCCTCCTGACACCACGTTGCTAAATTGTTCATCACAATGCGATCTGGATAATCCACCACTTCTGAGGGCAAAGGTAAACGATAACGTATTTCATCTCCTTGTCTTTGTGTCAGCCAAGCACAAAATGCTTCCGCATCTTGATCCCGCACGCCGCGTATGGGTTCTTGAGCGGTGCCTTTTGGAAAAGTATAGGCTGTCCAATGATCGGGTTGATAGTATTCATTTTTCGCTCGTTTTTCATCTAAAAAAAGCTGATATTCGGCACAAGTGATATACTCCAAATCAATTTCACGTTGTTCATCTATGACTTGTAACGAGTTCAGGCGTTTATTTAAACGCACTTCGGCCGCTAATTGACGATGTTGAGGATCATCGGATTCCAGAGCATCAATCAAACGGGTTTCAACTTGTTGACGCACTGTTTCATCTAATTCACGCGCTTCTTCTAATAAATCGGTAGCCAGCGTGAGGGTGGTGACATTATTACTATCAAGACAGGCTTCTACTAATCGCGTGGCATCACTTTGGGCGGCATACAGGCGTAAGGTTTCATGCCACCAACTCTCATTCACAATGGTATGCCAATCAAGCTCGGTTCGTTTTTCTAAGCAATCCGTTGCGGCCAAATATTCTTGAAACGTTAAATGAGCAAAACGCCATTCCCCCACTTCACCTTCCAAAATTAAACCACTACCTGCTTCCACCTCTTTGAGAAAACTTTGAATGGATGGATGGCTTAAACCGACTCGTTTTAAAGGCTTGGTGATAATTCGCAGGGCTTCATCAGTACGCATATCACGCTGTTTTCGCCGCATCATTTGGGCTGCCAAGGGTTGTAAAGCGACTCGTTTTTGGGCCGCCGTCAAACTCTCTTGCAAACCCTTACCTTGCTGCCAATGCCCTAACAACACATCACAAATCTCAGCATACAATTCCACGCGCCGTCCGGGTAATTGCCCGCGATAACGGTGTACCATGGCAATCATCGTCAGTAACAGGGGATTGACGGTGAGTGCCGTTAATGTTGGCGTTTCTCTGAGACGGCGTAATAAATCCTCAGATTCTTGATTCGCTCTATTGCGTATGCCCTGATCTAATACGCCTCCAAAACTGGTGACTTCATTCTCCAAATACCACGCATGAATAAACCGCCGCACTTGTTTCGCATTAAAAGCCTGCACTTCTAACACATTGGCTTGTTCCACTGGCGCTGTGAGATAGCCTTGTGGGCGTGAAGTCACGATAAAACGACAATGGTGATAATTGATAATTTGTTGATCCACCCAGGCAGACACTTTTTGTCGCTGCTGCAAATCAGCCACTTCATCCAAACCATCTAACAAAATGATGCACCTGCCCTGGCTTAATTGTTGAGCAAACCAATTCGGTGGTGGATTTAAATCAGGATATTTTTGGGGAGTGCTAAAATGCGTGTAAGCCAAATCTGCCAAATTGGGCGCTGATTCTGCCACAATCGTCTGAACATGCTGACGCAAAAATAATAACAGCGGCACATAAGCAGACATCTTATAGCGGCGATGTTGTTTCGTCGCCAATATCAAAGCAATATGCTGTAATAGCGTCGTTTTACCACAGCCAGGCGCACCGATAACAGCCAACACTAAGGTATCATCACGCTGCTGTTTTTGATTAAAATTCAAAAAATCCCAAATCGGATGACTGTTCGTAAACGCTTTAGCAAAAATGGGATTGACACGCGCTTGTTGTGGATTATGAGCATGGGCAATGCGTAGCTCAACAAACACCTTTTCCAATTTGAGCATAAAGGTGCCCTGCGTTCGCAAACCACGCACATTAAAAACACGGTGTTCAAAAATGACGTGTTGATTGTAGCGGCGGGAAAAGCGGAAATCTTGAAATCGGCTGCGCTTGGTTTCAGTTGTCGGCGGGGTATCTTGATCGGGCTTTTTATAGAGGGAACGCAAAATTCCCCATATTACAGCTATACCACCAATAAACGTAGCCATTTTTTGAGTCCAGTCATTTGCGATAAAATTCATCAGTGATTCAAGCATAATGTTCCTCTCCAATTTGAACGGCTTAAGAAATGTTCTTAGCGCGAAGCGTGATCATTGACATCTGACTATAACTCATTAATCAGTGTTAAGTACTGAACCATAAATTTTCAGGTATTTAAAAAAAACAGAAAGGGGGCAACCACAAGGGATTGCCCCTACATGACATTGTGTAGGGGCAATCCCTTGTGGTTGCCCTTTGTTGTAAAATACCTGTTTATTTGTGCTTCAGTACTTAATCAGTTACATCAGTTTAATCAGCGTTCTATCTTCTGTAAATTATTTTACTTTTTGCATTTACTTTTTGTATTATAACACTACCCCTTTTTGAAACTAAGGGGCAAATTGGCCTACAAAGCGTGATTATCAGGAGAAAACCATGTTTGAAGTTGAAAGTGAAGAGGCCTCATTAGAGAAGGGTTCATTACGCCATAGTTTTATCCAAGCAAGAATGCCGATGTTTGATGAAGTGCTTGACATTCGTTTACCCCTTCATAAAATTTTCAGAACGGGATAGATTTTAAAATCGGCACAATGCTGATCGTAACCAGAAGTTAGGAAGGAATCAAAAGGTGGGGTATGCGGTTGATTTGATTGTGTCGGGGGGGGAATCGTTTGCCAACACCCATAAAAAAAGCCCTTTGACTTAGTAGGCCAAAGGGCTTTTGCATTGGATGAGGCATGGTGTTCGCATTTTTGGAATGCTTTCACAGCCTCTGGAATCTTGTTAGAAAAAGAATAAATCTTTGTTGTCAAAGTCGAAAACGATGTATATTATTTCTTGCCTCGTTCCTTTCGTCTTTTTGCAGAGACGGCTTTCGGTTTTTTCGATCCAAAAACACCAATCTGTTGTCCCAGCGGGATCGTAACGGAGGAAATACCTTGCTCAATGAGCGTAATCACCATTGAGCCACCATAGGCAAAATGCCCAACCTTGTTTCCCTTATAGATGGGTACCGGATTATCAGAAGTCACTTGTTTCAGTCCCTCTTCAAACACGACCGAACCAATCGTATCCAATCCCACTGCTACCATTGCTACGTGGCCATACTCTTCTGTCTCAATCACGACATAGCCGCGACGAAACTGTTCAAAAACACTGTAATTGTACCCGTAGCCGATATTCCCATTATTAAAGAACTTCTCAAAATCTTCGATTCCCCAGTAGGCACCAGCGATATCTTCTTTGGATTCTAGCACAGTGCCAGAAACAACAGCGTGATAGTGATGGTAGGTATTGGGCAACAGTATGCAGGAAATGGCAGTCCCATTTTCAAAGTATTGTGCATACTCAGAACCGTTTAACAGATCACTGACATTCAGTTTCTGATTGAGCTTGGTTGGGATTTTGCTTTCTGGAGTCAGTGCTTGAACCATATTCAACACACAGTCGGTTGGTGCCACCAAAACGGAATCATCCGTTGGACTGGCGATCTGTCTCGTACCCGGCTTGAGATCACGAATGAAAAATTCATTGAAGGATTGAAACCCATTCGGGGGAACGATGTATTCCTCAATATGAATCGTCGGATCCGCCATCCATTGCGGAATAGTTGCCGTTGACGCTTGACTGTCCATGAATACCCCGCGATCCGTGACAAATTCCTTGCTCCAGCTTAATCCGGGCTCCTGTCCCACAATCTGTTGACCGAATTCATTGTTGTAATAGAAGCCGGCGAATTGGGTAACGTAAACAAATTCGTCAACATATTGCCCTGGAGGAAAAGTTGAAGACTCCCCAGCGTTGATTGGCAGCAATATGAACCATTCATTGAAGAAATTGCAGAAATCATCAAACGTCTTCCCTAACCACGGGTTTTCTGCGCCGTTGTAGGGGCTTTGGATGTTACCTAACGCCTGATCCATCGTTGTCTGAAAGACGGGATCGTTTGCGTATAAACTCCTCAAACTCTCTACAGGAGGAGTATCCTGTGCTACCGCAATATACGAAGAAGAGAGCATGAAACAAGCTACCATGTAGTTCATGGTTTTTTGCGCGAATGTCATCAAAATTTTCCTCTGTTAGTGATTAATCAGTCATGTTATGCGCGTTTTTCTATCATTTAAAGACGGTTATCATTTTTTCGTAGCAATGCCTTGATACAGTTCAATGCTATAGCATTTCATAACGGCATTAATGGTAGATAAACATGAATAGCTTTCCGCCTTCTGAACGGCACAACATCTATAAGGCCGGATAAGGATTTCAGTTTGGCAGGCGGCTTAGTGTGAATATCACAACCCACTTGGGCTGCGATGCTTATATATAGACATCCTAAATTGAGTTGTAAATTTTATCCTACGAATTTAAACGCTTTCAAGCCAATTTTCTTCACGAATCATTTAGGAACACTATATATATAATAAATTGCAATGTCTATGCCAATATATAAAACCATATCATTTCAACAAGTTATAAAATGAGCCCTTCTCAAATTCAACTCAAATTCAACTCAATTCAACTCAATTCAACTCAAATTCAACTCAAGATAATCCCAATACAAATTCATCGTCTTTTCCTTGGAGGCGATTTGCTCGTTAAGTTAAAATGGGGCGAGGTGGTTATGAACATAGAGCCATCTCATCATTTGCACTATTGTAGGCAAACTGGGTACCCTTTTTCAAATCGGTAAATGGCGAATGCCTAATCAGAGGCAAGCGATAATTCGTTGCGCGGTTCGTACCTTCACGTATCAACACCCCGTTACGGCTCAGTTTTCCCAGTAAATAAGTAGCCCGACTATGATTAGTAGCGAGTAATTGTCGGCACTGAGCATTGTTGATACTACCCTCTTTTTGAACAAACGCTAAAATTTTTTTTTCATCAGTTGCGGGAAAGGGTTTTGCTTCAAGGGAGGCATGTTGGAAAGGAGCCAATAGCCGATTATCATGGCTGGCTGTCAGAAAATCAAGATGTTGGGGTTCAATGGTTTCACCATCACTGTGGATCAACGCTCGTTCCAGGATGTTTTTTAATTCCCGAACATTCCCAGGGTAATCATAATTTTCAAGGGCGGTAAGCGCGTCTTGACTTAAGGCCTTTTTCACCCCTCCCATTTCATAAGCCAACGTCACTAGAAAATGTTCGGCCAGCAACGCAATATCTTCTTGACGTGTACGCAGAGAAGGCGCTGTAATATGACAACAGGCTAACCGAAAATACAGATCCAGACGGAATGTACCTGCTTCAATATTGGCCAGTAGGTTGGCATTCGTTGCGGCAATAATCCGGATATTGATTGGTGTGAACGCTTCAGCACCTACCGGCATTATCATTTTATCTTCTAAGGCGCGTAGCAGTTTCGGCTGTAATAACAAAGGCATATCACCGATTTCATCCAGAAATAAGGTGCCCCCTTCGGCCAATTCAAAATAGCCCTTGCGCTTCTTCAACGCACCCGTAAAAGCGCCCTGGTTAACGCCAAACAATAGAGATTCCGCTAATTCGTGAGGGATTGTTGAACAATTGATGGGGATAAAAGGGGCTTTCGCACGCGCGGAGCCTTCGTGAATAGCCTGCGCAATCAATTCTTTGCCAGTGCCACATTCACCATCAATAAGGATGCTGGTTTTGTCGATATTTTGCAAACGACGAATTTCGCTCTGAATCTTGACAATGGCTTGGCTTTCTCCAATCAGAGTGGGCCTGTTTTTTTGTTTCACATTGGGTTGATAAGCGGGTTTGGCTTCGGCTATTGATAGCGCGTTTTGAGTGGATTTCAGGTACTTAATCTCCTGTTTGAGTTGCTCATTTTGTTGCTGGAGCGTTTTTTGATGGCGGAACAGGTTGAGATGGATATTGATGTGCATGAGTACTTCTTCATGTTGAACAGGTTTACTGATATATCCTAAAGCCCCGACAGTCAAACATTTCGCTTTATCAACGGTTTCTGTCATGGCTGTCATCAATAAAATGGGAACAGAGCGAATCATCTCATGTTGTTTCAAACAGCGGCACGTTTCAAAACCATCTATTCCCGGCAACTGGGTATTTAACAAGATGAGTTCTGGCACACATTGCTCTATCACTTCAAGTGCTTGTTCTCCACTCAAAGCAATAGTGACATCTAGCCCCGCTTTTTTCAGATGCTGAGTAAAAGTTTGTAAGTGTTTTGGCGTTTGTTCAATAATGAGTATAGAAGCGTTTGATTCTATTGTGTTCATAATCAATCGTTTTGTAATAGATATAATCAATTAAGGAAACGAAATCGTTTTTTCGCAGCAAAATTCGATATCACGTATGCAAAATCAATCACTTATGATAAAAAACGGCTGAGCTATTACATTTTTTATATAAGATAATGGCAGATCGGCCTACCGCCTCTAATTACATTACATCATCCTCATTGCAGAACGATTAATTTTATAACCCCCCATGAGCCATTTTTAAAAACTTGCTTTATTCAGCGCATCACTCAAACCGTTGGCGCGGGTTGAATGATGTCTACAGTATTTCTCAATCAATAAATGATAAATAGGCTTTCAACACGACAAAATGGGATAATCCATTGTTTTACATTAATATTGCAGTATTTTTCACGGTTTTTGTGACATTGAACTGAAGCCGTGCCAAAATTTGCCCTTGACTGAGATGCGGTTAATATATCAATATTTGGATGATAAGTCTTTTATTTTTTATCAAGTCACCCACCACAACAATAACCTCAAAAGATTACTCTTTGATTCATAAGTCATTTTTATAAAAAAATAATCAATTGGGTATTTTGAATTGACTTTATATAAGTGAATATTGAGCTTTTGAGATAACACGCTATTTGAGACTCAAGTGCGAAAAACAGAAAATTCAATTCGTTTAGCAGCAAAATTAGCGACGCTGAACGACGTTTCAAAGTACTTTTTGCCATAACTCGAAATTTTAACCTCAATTTCAAATCGCGCTCATTACAGTTGGCTAAAGCCTAAAATTCTTTTAGCACCAAAATGGGTGTACTTTTTACGATAACTCGAAATTTTGGCCTCAATTTCAAATCGCGCTTATTACAAAAGCTTTAATATTATGTTTAGTGACGAAAATCAGGAAAAAAATGCCAATTTTATTTAGGCTTAAAAAGTGAAATAAATTTTTATTATGTTATAAATCAATTCGTTAACATAACCTATACTTGAAAAATAGTTTAATAAGCTTACCAAGAGGGTTTTACGTATTAAGAAGCTAAAAGCTCACCTTTTAGTCAAGCCCTTTGAGGCGCAATAATGATTAACGAAACCCCTTATCCCCGTCTTGGCGAAGTCGTGCATTTTGTCAGCCATGCCTTTGGTTTATTTGGCGAAGCGGATCTGTTGAGCCTTTGTTTGAAGCGTTTTGCCCAGGATTCTGATTTTAACCTGGCGACAGCGAACAGGCTGATTGATTTTAGCCAAGGCATGGGAATACACGATCCAAAGTGTGGGCAAACGGTTTGGATATGAAGCCACCTGGTCGTTTATTGAAATTGTCCACGCGGTTTATCAAGAACAGCTAACGGGATTTCGGCCAGAACCGGCCGCCGTTCAAGAGACTTTACTGAGCGAAATCAATGAATTAGACCCGATGTCTGATTTACGCGATTCTTTTAAAAAGCATTGTTTGCGGCAGCTTTCTCAGATTTCTCTCACACAAGGGGCTGGTGATG
>JAYQWI020001374.1:0-3311 GCA_035871815.2 Candidatus Parabeggiatoa communis | reverse complement strand
GTAACCGAAGGCGCACGAGCAACAGATTGTTTAACCCCAGTAGCAATGGTAACCTCAAGGTCAAAAAGTTCGGCCAAGCTGAGGCCGAGAGCTTCCATATCGATGTCTCCATTCTCGTCAGTCGTTTGAGCGGCTGTCATGCCCGCCAACAGAACTATGGATTGAACCGAGAACGTGCCGGTTAATTGGGCAATGGCTTGAACGGAGGCCGTGCCCGTTAACAGGGCTAGGGTTAAAACACACCTGAGAAAAAAGTGTCGTTGGTTTTTTACGGTCATCTTTTCTCCTTTTTGAACGGTTAGTTGAAAACCAGAAGAAACCTAGTCTGGATGGGATGTCTGCTACGCCAACAAACTTTAATTGTTGTACCTTTTTTAAGGTATTTAATCCCAAAATACACCATAGTGATCAAAAATAGATTTTCAAATAACAATGAGTTAATTGTTTTCAGCTATCAGTATTCCACTCATTATTGTTGAAAGCGTTTTTAAGGTTGATGTGAAAGGCCAGTTGTCTCGTTATCGGCCTTTTAACCAGGCCAATTCTTCATATAATAAGAGACTCAAATCTATGCTTTTTGGTTTTTGAAGCCCAAAACAGTCGCTATTAAATTAGTTTGCGAATAATACACTTCTCTCAAAAGAAATCAACACTTTTTAACAAGTTTACAAGTTCATGACTTGACTTGAAGTTGCAACGATCTGACTATTAGAAAATATTAATTAACATGCCCGTTTGGGTTTTGAGTGACTTTAACTCGACTATCACGTTTTTTATAAGTCCTTGATTTAATCAATAATCTCATTTTAGTTCTAAAAATTCAATAACCTTAAAAATAAATGAGTTGGCTATTTTAAGACTCAAAAATAGAGCTTCGCAAAGTCAAATAACATCAAAAACTTGATAGTCGAATTTAACAATAATATTTGCGAAAGACAACACGCGTAAAAATAATAGACCCAACGAACGATCATGAAAGAAAATAAACGCGCTGCAACAGACGCTAAAGGGGCGCATTCTCAAAAAAAGGGTCAATCTTGGCCGTCGCAAAATAAATTTGGAACGAAAAGAGTCGCAAAATAAATTTGGAACGAAAATCGCGCAAAATAAATTTTGCACTCCAGTTGGGCCTTCAATATTTATCTTGATGAGCTTTTTTTAGAAAGGCAGCCTTTGTACTTCAAACGAAAAACGCTATACTTTGAAAGGGGTCTCAAACAGGAGATTGGATGATGACATCTATGATCCCGTCAAAACCTTATCTACCATATTTTGCAGTTTTTCTTTATCAACTTGAAATAAACGTTCCGCTTGTTCTAAGTTGATAATTTTATACACCGAGCGTGGCGGCTCCACTTTTCCCGTTTCTACCGCCCAATTATTTTCCATCGCGTCAAAAACAATCTCGGCGGCTTGGGTTCCAAGTTGAACCGAATCGGGAATAACCGCAAAAGTGCCAAACTCAAACTTTGGTTTAACCAGACTTTCAACGCCAGTAATGATGGGTTTCTGAAATTCTTCTGCAAAAGGTATCCATACAGAGTTGAACAGTTTTGCATTAATGAGCTTATTGTCATTCGCTATCCACAAGGCATCAACCTTTTTTCCCAATTGGTTCAAGGCATTTTTCAATTCTGATTTGTTATCCCCTTTATTTGGAATCGGGTACGATATCAATTCAACATTTTCTCTGGCACAGTACTTTTGGTTGAGATTGATGGCGGGGGTCATAAATTCCCTATGTACAACACCAACTCGGTCAAAAGAATTGGATGACAAAACTGCCCGGAGACTCACAACACTGGTGACAAGTGGCACTTCATAAAAAATACCGGTCGCATTTTTCAGGTCTTTAATTGCCATATCCATAAAGGAGGCCATCACGGAAACGGAAGGAATGATCGACACCGATTGAGGTAATCCTTTTTGGTATCCTTTATAAAGGTTAATTGAGATGTTATCCATCAGTACGACGATTTTTGGTGAAACGTCCTTTATTTTTGGAGCGATTTGTTCTTTCTTAGTGGTTTTGTCAACGATCAATTCGTGCAGAAAAAAATCTTCTGTTAATTCTTCCGATAACCCCAAAACAACCTGCTCAAAATTTTTCCCCTCTACCCGGATAATGATAATAGATTCTTTATCCTTGTTGGTAAGGGATTCTTTATCTATGATGAAAAGAGGTTCTTTTAGGGTGGTGGTTGACTGTAAACAGGACGACACTAAAACCGTCATGGCAAAATAACAAACGCTAAGTAATGCTGTTCGCCAATTTCTATAAGCCGCGTTTTTCATTGTGCCGCCTCCCAGTTGTCAATGTCCAGCAGGGTTTTAAGGTTATTGTTTCTGCGGGTTAAACTTCTTAAAATATGGCTTGCGTTTCTCCTTTTTTTGACAGCCAATGCGACAATGCCTACCCGCATGTTAGGGACAGGGGTTTTGATAAAGTACAATTTGGATATGCCCTTGAAATACTCGACATTGATTTCGGGTATAAGGATAGCATCGACCATATTAAAAGTCAGTAATTGCAATAAATCCTCCATTTTCGATACCCGTTTAATCCGGGGTTTTGGTCTGAAATAGTGACCAATGAATTTTTTCATGCCTTTTCTGCCGAGAATATCAAACACGCCTATGGTTGTACGGGCCATATTGGCGGGATTGACTCTTTTTCCAACAGAAAGAAGCACATAAGATTCGTTGGTTTCATCATCACGAATGCCTTTCAGCTTGATTAAATAATCCCCCAAGTGTTTGATAACAGGTGCTTTTGATATAATCGCGTCTGGAGAGTCCGTTTTTGTTTTGGCCTTGAAATCTCTGTATCTACCAAATACTCTGATTTCAATACCCGGCAATGCCCTACTCAGTTTTTTCTGCATGATTTGGGTACGCATGACAGAGGGATAAAAAACATATAAACGCTCAGCATAAAGCGGCTGAACAAGAAATATTGCGCCCCATATCAATATGGCACCTTTGATGAAATCTCTAGCTGTTCCTTTCATGAAATGTATCCTGGGTTTAGGTGAAGATTTCATCCAAGGTTTCTTTAAAATCCTGAATAAATTCAGGATCACTAAATCGCAGTGGTTTCTCAATATATCCCTTTGCCCCACCGTCCATACATTCAAGTACAGTATCTCCACGTACTGCGGAAATAATAAGAATATTCGCCGTGGGAAATTCAGCGATAATTTCCTCCATTGCTTGTTGCCCGTCTTTATTGGGCATTGTAATATCAAGCGCAATCAAATCTGGCTGATGCTTGTAATACAATGCCACGGCATCATTACCGTCATATCCTT
>JAYQWI020001373.1:0-6113 GCA_035871815.2 Candidatus Parabeggiatoa communis | reverse complement strand
CGAGCATTAGGTTGACGATACAAAAACCAACTCACAAAAAATACGACTAAGAAAAACAGGCCAAAGTTGAGAGTAGGAAATAGCATTTTTTATTAATATTGTGAGGTGTTTTGATGGGTTCGTAGAGACGCGATGCCTCGCGTCTCAGTCTGCCTCTCAGTTCTTGTAAGGTGTTTTGATGAATCGTAGAGACGCGATGCCTCGCGTCTCAATCTGCCTCTCAGTTCTTGTTAGGTGTTTTGATGGAATCGTAGAGACGCGATGCTTCGCGTCTCAATCTGCCTCTCAGTTCTTGTAAGGTGTTTTGATGGGTTCGTAGAGACGCGATGCTTCGCGTCTCTGATACACGAAGTATCGCGTGCGAACTGAGATGCGAAGCATCGCGTGCGAACTGAGACGCGAAGCATCGCGTCTCTACCCAGAATAGTCTGCCATTAATGCTTTAAACAAAGCATCGGCTGTGAGTTTATAACCACGTTGGCTAAAATGAACATGATCCTTACCCGCAAGTCGGGGCTTTTCTTGACTCCAAGTATGTGTACCACAAGCACCGCCCATGACTGTTGACCAATCCCAGAAAAAATACCCCGCTTCTGCCGCTACCTCTCGTTGTATTTCACGCACCACATTTAATTTAGGCGGTGGATGCCAACGACACAATTGCTCGTTTTTTTCTTGCCGTAATGCAATATAATGCTCTATTTCATACGGCGTTAAAGGCTCGCAATCGACTTCTTGACGTTTTTGACAATAGCGGGGCAATCGGTTGGCATCAGGTGGCCCAACGACGACGATTGAGGCTTGCGGTGCGCTGCGATGTAATAAAGCGAGTCTGGCTTGAAAATCTTGTTTATATTCATCCCAATTCAAATCATCGTGAAAGCCTTCATTAGTCCCATAAGCAACAATGATAAGCGAAGGTTCTAGCCATACCATTTCCCATGAGACAACATTGCGACTCCATTGATTAATCACATTGATCGTCGCGCTAACAATACCATGACTGTGGTAAATGATCCCGAATTGATTACGCCTAAATGTCCAAGATAACAGTTTAATAGGCCCATCGCCCTTCGGCGAAATCATGACTCGACTACCCCCGCCTGGAATCGTTAGTCTATGACGATCAACATAGTCACGACTTGATTCTGTTCTGATTTCAAAAAATGGCTGCTTATCCACTTCGACAACCATTGTGCCTCCCTCTGGATGGCGCTGAAACTCAATATCAATTTCATCAAAACGGGTTCCATCTGTCATTTTTAATCTGATAGCCTGTTTCGGATCGGCGCTTTGAATGCGGAAACCGGATAACCCATAAGGGCCTTTAGTCGATGTTTTGCGGCTATTACTCACCTGCCAGCCTTGGCTCTGCCAAAGGCTCACATTGCTAGGCCTAAAATAGGGAAACGGTTTGCCTACTGGCAACATGCCCCGCCCTGCTGAACCAAAGCGATCTTGAAATAACTGACGAAGCCGACCACTGAATTGATCACCCGCTGTATGGCTATCGCCAAGATGAAGAATATTCACTTGAGTATAACGGCCCGGAAAGCGATCAAGTGAGCGATAAAACGATGCGAGAGGGTTTAGCGTTATCGGGTAGGCAGCGTCCGTTGTTTTAGGAAGCGCCGTCTTTAAAAGTGCCTGTTGAGAACGGATTTTTTGAACAACGCGCGGTTCTGTCTCAGAAATCATTGTCGGGGGTTGCGAAGCAGTACAACTGAATAACACAAAAACACCGAAAATGAATCGCACGATTTGAAAAAGGGGTTTCAATTGATATCTAACCATTTTGACCCTCACTTTTGAGGAAAGGAAAATCCTGATAGAGGCTTTCTAAAATATAGCGTGTTAGCAGATCATACCCCTTTGTTGTAAAATGTACGCCGTCGTTAGCGCGTAGCAATCTTTTCCTACCAGTAACATCTAATCCATAAGCCGAATACTTGCCACCCTCATTAACCGTTAAATGCCAAATCGGTAAAAAACGCACCGCCGCAAATGAGGCAGCCGTTTTCTCATAAAAACCATTGAGCATAGTCACTTGTTCTTTCATACTTTGCCGGCGAACCGCCGGTAAACCGATCCAAAAAGTCAGTATATTACGATCTTCTAGCAAACCCATCAAATTCTTGACGCGCTGCACATAAGCGGTTTTCCAAGATGGAGATTTATAGGCTAAGCGCGGTTTGCCTTTTCTAATCAACACTTGCCCATCATTAGCCCCCATAACAATCACTGCAATATGAACACGCTGTTTATCAAGCAACCTTTTCACCTTGTCTCGCCAATCAAGAGCAGCTAAACCACTGGCCGTTCTCGTTTCTCGAATGACGCTAAAGTTTTTATTTGGACGTAATTCACGGTAAATCGCAGCCCAAATACCATCAGCCTGAGAATCACCAATGATGGCAATAGTGAGATTGGCAGCCTTGTCATCCAACGCAGCCTGAAGTGTTGTCTTAATCTGTTCTCGTTTAAGTTCAACATAAGCCGTTTCCGCTTCTTTAACTAATTTTTGAATCGCCTCACTGAATAGCATTTTAGGGCTACCTTGATTCACAACCGCAGTATAATCACCTTTCACGTATAAATACTGTAATTCTGCCAGCGCGATATCCTGTTGACTTTTCGCATCGGCCGCGACCATCTGTAATTCGGGTACTTCAAACGCCACCGCTACGTCATAAGCCTCTTGTAATTTTGTCGCTGCCCTCAATTCAGACACCTCTGCCAGAGCTGCCTGTACTTTTTTGGCCTGATCAACCCATTTTTTGATATCATCACCATAATTGATTTGAGCAGAAGCTTGTGTAATCACGCCCTCATAATCGCCTTTCGCATACAACAATTGTATTTGAGCAGAACCTTGTGTAATCACGCCCTCATAATCGCCTTTCGCATACAACAATTGTAACTCAGCTAAAGCCACCTTCATTTTATGGTGAGCTTGTGCCGTTAACCTCTGTAATTCAGGGTTATCAAATGCCGCAGCCACTTCAGAAGTGGCTTTTAATTGACCGGCTTCCATCACCGGCACCTGGGCTTGTAAACGGGCTAACCACTGCTTTGCTTCAACATGTTCCCGCTCAGCCGCTTTTTTGAACCAGCGCACCGCTTCCGGTAAATCCTCAGAAACCCCTTTACCCGCTTGATACATCATGCCGAGTTCAAATTGCGCCTCAACCTGTCCCTGCTCAGCGGCCTTGTGATACCATTGAGCGGATCGTGCCCAATCCTGATTCACGCCTTGCCCTGTAGAATACATTTGTCCCAGTTTGAATTGAGCAACAGTAGCGCCCATCATAGCGGCTTGAATATACAGTCCCAATGCTTTATTCAAATCTTGATTAATATCAGTGCCTTGATAATACATATCCGCTAATTGCAATTGAGCCTCAACCATGCCTTGTTTTGCGGCTTTATCCAACCAGTTGACGGATAATGTCATATTCTGAGAAACACTTTGCCCGTCGTGATACAACATCGCTAATTTAAATTGCGCTTTCGCTAATCCTTGTTCAGCGGCCTTACGATATTCATTAACCGCTTGAAGCGCATTGCCTTTTTGCTCGTATCTCTCAGCCTTTTCAAATAGCCCTTCTGCGCCTTCAACGATTCTCTCATCAAGTGTCAAAATGGGGAATAAAAAGAATAACAATAATACAATCGTTATTAATATAGCCAAAGAAAACAATAGACTTAACACATTATTTACTCGCATTTTTTATCCTTTTTGGGTTTGAATTCAATAGAATATTTTGGCAATCTAAGAAGTTGAATGGAAGGGGCGCATTTCTATTTTCATCGGGATGGGAAAAACGAATTTTGCAAACGGGCGCATTTCTAAAAAAAGGGCCTTCAAGATAAATATTGAAGGCCCGCTTTTCGTTCCAAATTTATTTTGCTGACTCAATATTATGCCGTTTTTTGCTGATGCTTTATCTCTTCAAGGTAATTGGCAATGCCAATAGCAATTTCCTGTTTACCGATGAATTTTTTCGTTTGTCCAACACCAGTAACGAGATGGGCAATTTGTTCGCCATTTGGGCCCACTTCTTCACCTCGATTCGCGACAATAGCGGGATACCCTGAATTGAGGCGATGATATGCAATTTCCATCAGTTCGTTATGGGATAAGCCTTCTTGATATTTGAAGGTTAACATAAAAAGAGTGGGAAATTGTTTTTTCACTTCATCAATCACTTTCACGGTGGGTACCAGATTCAAGGACAAATTTTGGCCACTTGGCGTTTTACCCGGTAATGTTTTTTCGGGTCGATAATCGGCCACTCCAGCAGAAAATAGGCCCATAGCATACTCTTTCTGTTTCAGTTCACTCATCACCTTATCATAATAATCATCATACGTTTTTGCCACAACATAAGGCAAATGCTTTGGCGGAAGAGAGCCACTATCACCGTGAATCAGCTGCACATCCGCTCCACGTAGATATAATTCTTCGAGTATGTTTATACCCAATTTTCCCCTGAAACGGTTAATAATCCGTCGTACATTGTCAATGGGAACCGGAGTTGGGCCCCCAGTGACTAAAATAGGTACCTTTTTTAGAGGCGAAGCACTGGCCGCTCGACAGACTGAGGCCGTCAGTGTTTGTTCATCGGGAATATTATGTTTACCATTGCCTTCTCTGGGCGGAATAATTTCTACGCCCATGGCTTTTAATTTTTTTAGCGATTCTGTGAGAATGCTATTGTGCAATGAGTTGTGCATAGTCGGGGCAATCAATACCTTTGATTTTCCCTGTTCCATTCTGCCAAGCGCTGAACCCAGTGTTGTGGTAATCACACCATCGGCAATCCCATTGGCCATCTTATTAATGGTGTTATAAGTCGCGGGGGCTACCAAAAAGATATCAAAGGGGCTTGTATCGCTTAAATGTTCTGAATGAGCACTGAGCTGAGTCACAACGGAGTTAGTGGTACTCCATTCCAGCGCATCGGCTGTTGTATATCTCAAGGCCTCTGAGGAAAGATAAGCAACGACTTCAGCACCTTGTTGTCGAAGAGAACGTGCAATCATCGGTGCTTTTATTGCGGCAATACTGCCCGTTACCAAAAGGGCTACCCGTTTTCCAAGCAAGTGGTTTCCTAAACGATAAACGTCATGATCGCCTAAATCAGATAAAGGCGGAGGTGTCAAATCCCATTCTGTCATATCTATAGTTTTCGATTTAAGTGGTGTTGTAATCCGGCTTAAAAAAGGCCATCACCGTGATAGAGTTTTTGTACGGAAAACAAATTAAAGTTTGTAGTCCAATTCAAACTAAAATCTAAATAAAATCCTTATGCAATTTTTTGAAAATCCGTCGCTTTTAATGATTTGTACTCCAAAGAAACAAACTGAAGTTGAAATTTACAATCTACTTGTGGGTAAAGATAAAAGTTTAGAGTAGGGAGCAGAATTATATACTCGATGTTCTCGTTTTTAGTAAAAACGCGGGTAACAAAACTTTGCTATAAATAGGGCTATAAAATTAAGTGTTTGTTTTTATTTAATAAAATGAATACACTTTATTTTGATCTGTTATTCTAAAAAGTGCTATAAATAAATGCGTTAAAAAAAAATAGAACATTGAGTATATAAGATTCCCTTTACATTGTTTGAATATAATTCGACTTTGTCACATTTAATCTATCTCACGCTTTCAAAGCAAAGGCGCTTTCGTACTTCAATTTTCAAGATTAACTGGCGCGCATGTTCTTAGCGTTACGCATATTATCATCGACTGATAACTGATAACAAGAACTCACTATGTTGAATGGCCATGATGTTGCTCGCTATTTTTTAATGAGTGAGGAAAACGGCGATTTTATTTCAAACGGGTGCATATGCTAGCACTTGATTTCTTACTCAAACCTAATCAAAGTTACTTATTTAAGTGCCGTTTTAGACTAATCTATTTTAATACTTGACTTTTTAAATTATATCAAATAAAATTAATATTTTCATCTGTTTGGATGACACCATGACGGTGTCATGGATATGAGGGGCTCTGCAAATCAGAGGTTGCAAATTCGCATCAAGATTAGGTTAATCTGGGTGTGAATTTTATTAGGCCTTGAGTCTAGGGACTTTTGACGAGCATC
>JAYQWI020001372.1:0-9199 GCA_035871815.2 Candidatus Parabeggiatoa communis | reverse complement strand
TGATCAGAACCGTTCTCAATAGATTGATATCCTTAATATTGAGTCAGTCTAAAACCAATTTCTGATTGAACAAACGGGGCAACCTGGGCAATTATACGTTACATG
Organism: Candidatus Parabeggiatoa communis; assembly: GCA_035871815.2. GTDB lineage: Bacteria > Pseudomonadota > Gammaproteobacteria > Beggiatoales > Beggiatoaceae > Parabeggiatoa > Parabeggiatoa communis. Next base: position 9,094 of record JAYQWI020001372.1, on the reverse strand, counting down.
GATTAGATTTGCCAAGCCAATTTCAAATCAATCCGTAGAGATTAATTGCCATCTCGCTTGCCTTTGATAACTATAATTGATAATTGACTCTTGATACGAACAAATCTTACCCTTATTAATTATAAAGCGCATTCAATGCGCTTTAGCTTGCTTTATCAATACAACACTAAGGAAAAATTAATTGTGATGAAAAAATATGTTTTACCGACTCTCGTCTCATTTGCGCTCAGTAGCTATGTTTTGGCGCAGGAACCTTCAGTCCCAGAGCCACCAACTCCGCCTGCCATACCCTCGTCTGATGCTAACATGGTGGACCACCATCAGAAAATGATGGACAAACAGATGACATACCTGCAAGAACAGATAACGCAGATGCAAGAAACACGGGCGCAGATTGAGAAGATCCGTCAAACCCGTGATCCACAAAAACGGCATGAGTTGATGGAAGAAATGCGGCAGAGCCAGCAAGAAAAGCGGGAGAAGATGTGGAAAGAAAGGGGCGCTACGATGCCAAATAGGCCCGCTCCTCGTTTCGGTGGCCCCCATTTCAATCAGCCCCATTTCAATCAGCCCCGTTTCGGTGGGCCAGGTTGGCATGGCCCCCAGATGCCGCCATACCAATATGGTCCGAGTCATCCTAATAGCGCGCGCGCGCCTTTTGGCAGAAATGGCGGTGGTATGATGCCAGGTTATGGTCAAGGCCCGAGTGGTTTTGGTATGCCGGGTCAAGGCCCGAGTGGTTTTGGTATGCCGGGTCAAGGCCCGAATGGTTTTGGTATGCCGGGTCAAGGCCCGAGTCGTTTTGCAAAGGGGCCGGGTAGTTCTGGTAAAAGCAAACATCTCGGATTCCATGATCGGGTAGAACAGCGTTTGGAAAAGATTGATAAGCAACTCCAAGAACTTATAGAGGCATTAAAAGACAAGTAAGTCCAAAAACAACAACACAGGGAAGTGTATAAAAGCCGTGGCTGACGCAATCAAGCTATAGGTATTCCAGATCATGATTTAGTCCCCGGCAAGGGGACTTGAGCTTTACAAATTATTTTTCTGAAACGCTATATAACGCCAGAATGCCTACAACGCCTGAAACGCCTTATCAATAAGAGAACAATCTAAATGAGCAGAGACGAAATAAGAGAAAATCTAACAGCAGGCAGCACTTGGATGCGTGCTTTTTTTATGGTGATTTACGCCATCGTTTGTTATGTGGCCATTCATCTACTACTTGTTGTCATCATATTTCAGTTTTGTGTTGTGTTACTGTCGGGCAAGCTTAATGAACGCTTGCTCCCGGTAGGGCAAAGTCTTACCATTTATATTTATCAGATACTACTTTATATCACTTATAACAGTGATGAAAAACCTTTCCCATTGGCCGAATGGCCTAGTACGACAGAATATAACACTGAACAAGTCGTTAATTTACCTAAAGAGCCAGAACCACCACAGAAAGAACCACCACAGAAAGAACCACCAGAGAAGAAAAACATGGATTGATTTTTGGGCAATCTCTGTCGGGGTGCTGATTATAGCGGATGAAAGTTGATGGGCCTATCAAGGCAACTTCCAAATAATCTAATATTATTAATAATACGAGCCGTTTGGAACCCTCTATTAAATTAATCAATCCATCCTGAAAATGGGCAACCCCTTGTGGTTGCCCCGGTGGAACTACCCTAATTCACAATTCTTGGCATCCACAATTATTTAGTTCCTTTCATAAAAGGCGCTAAAACGTGAAGGCCACAAACGCCCCCTTTCCCCTTTCCTCTTTTCCCCTTTTCCCCACTTTGTAATAGAATAGATAGTGTAGTGTAAATGATTGATATTATTCAATATGAGTGTTTTCTGTTGTTTTGCTTCTTTCCCAAGTGAAACCTCTGTGGACTTCGTATTCCTTGAAATGATGTAAAATACGATAGTACAACACGTAAAATAAACGAATAAGCCGGGGTAGCTTCGATAAGTTTATTTCATATCTAAGCAGCCAACATTCTTAAGGCATGAATTGCAAATCACAGAGAACTCAACTGAAAGGCAAGCGGTATAAAAAATGCGCGAATTCAATACATCCGGGCCCTGTCATCCTGCCCAACATTACACCGTCATGCGTGAGGCATTAATTGCCAAAGGCTTCGACAAAGTGCGAAAAGGGCAGTATTTTACCCTGTTTGCACCCAGACAAAGTGGAAAAACAACCTACTTTCAACTCCTGCTTGAGGCCGTTAAGGAGGAAGGTTTTACCCCAATTTGGATGAGTTTCGAGAGTTTAAAAACCGTCACAAGGGATAGGTTTTACCGATTTTTAAATAAGAAATTTGTTCAAGAACTCGCAAAACATCAAATTCAATTAGAACGGACCCTAATCGATACGATTGATGTGATTGAATTGTTTGAAATGCTCCCGGCTAAGTCTATCGTTCTTGTTATTGATGAATTTGAAGGCATACCCGATTCAGTCTTAAGTGAAATGATGCATGCCTTTCGGCAAATGTATCATCGAAAACAAGAGCATGCCCTCCATTCCCTACTTTTGGTTGGCGTGAGTAGCATTGCCGAATTGGTCACATCCTCAGCCTCACCATTCAATGTGGCCGATGAGTTGAAAGTGTCCTATTTTACCGAAGAAGAAGTCAATCTCTTAATCGAACAATATGTCGTTGAATCAGGGCATAAATTTGAACCCAAGGTGATAAAGGCCATTTATGACAATACCAAGGGCCAACCCGGACTCGTTTGTGCGCTGGCCGCACATCTGGTTGAAACAGTGCCCTCCAATAGAACAGTGACAAGCGATGATTTTTTCAGAACCTTGAATTATTTCTTAAAATCCAAATACGATAAAAACATCCTGAATATTGTCCAGAAGGCCAAACAGAAAAAGGCATTTATGTACCGTTTGTTATTTGGCGAAGAACCCATTGATTTTAGTGTTGATGTTGAAGATATCGCTTATTTGCATGCTCATGGTGTCATTGAGAATATAGCGGATCGTGTGGGAATACTGGTGCCATTATATAGCAAGCGTATTATCACGGCCTTTCGTCCGGTGCATAATGGCGAAAGAATGCATTATGGGCTCAAAGCCAATGACACCTTTGACGAGTATCTCAAAGGTGACGGATTAAATATTCACGCCTTACTGAAAAAATACCGGCAATACGTGCGACGGCGTGGCTTCAAAGCTTTTGATACTGAAAACCTGCAAGAAGCCGCTTGGCATTACTCCCTTGATGGTTTTATTAACTTTTTTGTGGAAGCCTTGGAAGGACATACTTTTATAGAAGTGCCTTCAGGTGCTGGACGAACCGATATTTTAATTGTCTATAAAAATCACCGCTATCTGATTGAAATCAAAGTTTTTAGCAATAATACCTTGCTCAAAAGAGGAAAAGGCCAATTGGCAGAATATCTTCAATCCGAAGCCTTGGATGAAGGTTATTGCGTCGTGTTTAGCAATCTGCATACCGATGACGATAAACTCTATTTTGAAGAAGATATCAAAGGTAAACAAATCTATACTTATATTATTTGTACTCATTTTCCGACACCGAGCCGTCTTCCGGTACCAGAGGAATTGAAACTGACTGAAACAGAAAAAGTGGCCGGGAAAATGCTCCGTATGGGGAGTTTTACCGACGAACAAATTAGCACCGCGACGGCTGTGAGCTTGGAAAAAATTAAATATTTGAAAGAAATCAAGAATTTGTAAGGTACTCGACAAGGATTGTATATCATATTTCACGCAAAATTTTTTGCGCGCAAAAACGTGTTGAAGGCTAAAGTTTCGCGGATCGAAACTTTAGCCTGAAAGCGTGAAATGGATTTTTGGCTAAAAACCGACCTATCATTTTTTTATAAATAACTCATTGCCCTGTTCTCATTTAATTCATTAGAATCAATTCTATTCAACGACCCCACTGCCGATAATTGATGTGATAATTGAAAACTCATGAACCCTTCTACGCCGCAGTTTATTCATCTCCATTTACATACTGAATACTCACTGGTCGATAGCCTGATCCGTATCAAACCTTTAGTGAAAGCAGTGCGGGAGGCAGAGATGCCAGCCTGTGCTATCACCGACCAGAATAATTTGTTTGGCCTCGTTAAATTCTATCGTGCCGCACTATCGGGTGGGATTAAACCCATTATTGGTGTTGATGTGCTGCTTCATCAAGGTACCGATCCCCCTAGTCGTCTCGTTTTGTTGTGTCAGAATGACACCGGTTATCGCAATCTCACCCGTCTGGTTTCTCGCACTTATACTGAAGGCCAAATCAATGGGGTGCCTTATTTACAGCGAGATTGGTTTAAAGAGGCGACAGCGGGCTTAATTGCCTTGTCCGGTGGACGCGAAGGCGAAATCGGGCAAGCGTTATTAGCAGGCGATGCTCAGTTAGCACGACAACGCTTAGATGACTGTAAGGCCTTGTTTCCCAATCGTTTTTATCTGGAATTACAACGTACCGGTAGGCCTGATGAAGAAGACTATATTCATGCTGCTGTTCAACTCGCTTTAGAAACGGATATGCCTGTTGTGGCAACGAATGCCGTTTGTTTTCTGAAAGCAGAGGATTTTGAGGCACATGAAATGCGCGTCTGTATTCACGATGGAAAAATACTCGCTGATCAAAATCGCCCTCATCACTATAGCACTCAACAATATTTGCGGACTCCACAAGAAATGTCGGCGTTGTTTTCCGATATTCCAGAAGCGATAGAAAATACTTGGCTGATTGCTCAACGCTGTAGTTTAGAATTAACCTTGGGTAAAAATTTTTTGCCCGATTTCCCAGATATACCCAAGGAACAAACAGTTGAAGAATATTTTCGTCAGCAAGCGCGTGTTGGCTTAGAACAACGTTTAGTCACGCTCCTTGACAAAAACAGTGAAGACTATGCTCAACAACGTCGCCCTTTCGATGAACGTTTAGCACTTGAATTGGATGTCATTATACAAATGGGCTTTCCCGGTTACTTCTTAATCGTGGCCGATTTTATTCAATGGGCTAAAGAGAATAATATTCCAGTTGGCCCAGGGCGCGGTTCTGGTGCCGGTTCATTAGTCGCTTATGCCTTAGGGATCACCGATTTAGAACCCATGCGTTATGAACTGCTCTTTGAACGCTTCTTAAATCCTGAGCGCGTCTCCATGCCTGACTTTGATATCGACTTTTGCATGGAAGGCCGTGATGAGGTGATTAATTATGTTGCTCAACGTTATGGACGACAGCGCGTTTCACAAATCATTACTTATGGCACCATGGCCGCTAAAGCTGTGGTACGCGATGTCGGCCGTGTTTTAGCGCATCCGCATGGTTTTGTTGACAAAATTGCTAAACTGATTCCCTTTGAAGTCGGCATCACGCTTGAGAAAGCGTTAGAAAAAGAAGAAGTCTTACGCACCCGCTACAAGCAAGAAGAAGATGTAAAAACCTTAATTGATATGGCGCGTCAGCTAGAAGGCTTGACACGCAATCCAGGTAAACATGCCGGCGGTGTCGTCATTGCACCTACCCTCTTGACCGATTTTAGTCCGCTTTATTGTGAAGCTGACAGCACGGATTTAATGACTCAATTTGACAAAGGCGACGTAGAAGCGGTCGGCCTCGTCAAATTCGACTTTTTAGGGCTGCGTACTCTTACCATTATCAAATGGGCCCTAGAAACCATTAACCGATTTGCCGATCCCCCAGTGGATATTTTAAAGATTCCCCTAAATGATCCGGAGACTTATGATTTATTAAAAAGAGGTCAAACAACTGCTGTATTCCAACTTGAATCATCCGGCCTGAAAAAACTGATTAAGCAATTACGACCGGACTGTTTTGACGACATTATTGCATTAGTCGCTTTATATCGTCCTGGCCCTTTACAATCAGGCATGGTAGACGATTTTATCAAGCGTAAAAAGGGCGAGGCTTTTGAATATCCCCACCCCGATTTGGCCCCTATTTTAAAACCCACTTATGGTGTCATTGTCTATCAAGAGCAAGTGATGCAAATTGCTCAAGTATTAGCCGGTTATACATTAGGGGGTGCCGATTTACTGCGTCGGGCAATGGGTAAAAAAGTGCCCGCCGAAATGGCGAAACAAAGATCAGTCTTCGTAGACGGCGCTGTCACACGCGGGGTAAAGGAAAAAACAGCCACGGCTATTTTCGATTTGATGGAAATGTTCGCCGCTTATGGCTTTAACAAAAGCCATTCTGCCGCTTATGCCCTCATTTCCTATCAAACGGCTTGGCTCAAGGCCCATTATCCGGCAATATTTATGGCTGCCGTCTTATCGGCCGATATGGATAACACTGATAAAGTCATACAGATGATTGACGAATGTCGTGCAATGCGACTTAAAATATTGCCGCCTAACATCAATATTTCTGATTACAAATTCACCGTGGAAGATGATCAAAATCAATCTATTCGTTACGGTTTGGGCGCGATTAAAGGGGCCGGTGAAGCGGCGCTAGATAGCATTATCAAAGAACGTCAAGAAAAAGGAGATTTCAAAGACTTGTTTGATTTTTGCAGTCGCATTGACTTACGCAAAGTCAGTCGCCGTTTGTTAGAACCTTTAATCAAATCCGGCGCATTAGATCAATTAGGTCCAAATCCAGAGAAATTAGGCCGTAATCGAGCTGTTCTGATGGCCTCCTTAGAGAATGCTATCAAGCAAGCAGAGCGACATTCAAACGATAGCGCGGCAGGGCAAAACGACATCTTTGCCTTACTCAATAATCAACAAGAATCGGCTCCAAAAGAGGCAGCACCATTTCTCACAGATGTCCCTAAGTGGCTTGAAAAAGAACGTTTAAATGCTGAAAAAGACAGTTTAGGTTTCTATTTAAGTGGGCATCCGATAAACGCTTATTTATCAGAACTAGCCCGATTAAAGATGAGAAGATTGCGCGACATCGGAGAGAATAAACAAGTACTGGTGGCAGGTTTAGTGACGGAAGTGCGTATTACAACGAATAAACGTGGACGCATGGCTTTTATAACCTTAGACGACAGCACGGGGCGATTGGAAATCAAGATTTATTCAGAGTTATATCCAGATGTGCAAGATATTTTAGTCAAAGACAGTTTATTAATTGCTGAAGGTGAAGTGCGTACTGATAACTATAGTGGTGGTTATGCCATGACAGCCACTGATATTTATACGCTTGACACCGCTCGCGAAAAGAAGGCTAAGCGGCTGGCAATAAAGGTTTTAGCAGCACAAGCTTCTTCTGAAGATATCGCCCCCAAATTAGAAGCCATACTCACTGGCTATCGCCAAGGGCCCTGTGTTGTTTTAATTCATTATCACAGCCCCATAGCCAAAGTTGAATTAGTACTGGGTAAAAATTGGCGCGTCAACTTGAGTGACAAGCTGCTTGAACAATTAAAAGAATGCGTCGGCGAAAATCAAGTCCAAGTGGTTTATTAAACTTTTTTCAGTTACCCGTTATCAGTTATCAGTTATCAGTTATCAGTTATCAGTTATGACTAACCCAATTTTCGTTCCAAATTTATTTTGCATAAGGAATGAATTGAACTCCATAACTCAGGCAATACTAATTGTGAGCTATATATCTGAAGAAAGATATAACACAAGAAAAATTCGGAGTACCTGTAGAAGGTGATATTCTCCTAACGTCTGTTGGCACATTGGGTATTCCTTACCGAGTGAAGAAAAATCAGAAATTTTACTTCAAAGATGGCAATTTGACATGGTTTAAAAATTTTAACGGTTTATCTAGTATACTTGTTTACTGTTGGTTGAAATCAGCCATTGGAAAAGAACAACTAAATTCAATAACTATTGGTAGTAGTCAAGCTGATTTAACAATAAGTGGAATGAAAAAGTGAGTATTAACAATACCCTCTTTGAAAAAACGGCACAAATTAGAATGTCAGATAGAGTCTATTTACGAAAAGATTGCTTCTAAGCAATCAACGATCCTAACCCTCGCCAAACTCCGCGATACGTTGCTCCCCAAACTCATGAGTGGCGAGGCGCGGGTGAAATCAATACAACAAAGAGACAATGACATGACTCCCTCAGAACTGGTTAAACAACTTTTCTTGTCATTTAACAACCAAGATAACGAAGCCTTTGTGCAAGCGGCAAGAGAATATATTGAACGAGAAAAACGCAAAAAACATACGATTGTCGCCAAGGAACTGGAAAAAGCCCTATATCAATCAGCGACTGTTTCTAGTTCTCAAAGACGCTTCAAGCAAACTTTACCCATTCCTAGAGATACTGAAAAAGGATTTCCATTGCTGGAAATTCAGCACTTCGAGCAAGACTTCGATAGCCTGATTTTATATCAGGGAACCAAAGCCCAGCTTGAACGCATTATCCGTGAATTTAAGGATGCCGATATTTTAGCAACCTATAATCTAAGCTATAAAAAGAAAATTCTGCTTTGTGGCAAACCAGGCACCGGCAAAACTTTTTCAGCACAAATCATCAGTTCTATGCTGAATATTCCTTTAGTTTATATTCGTTTTGACGCGATTATCTCCTCCTATCTGGGCGAAACGGCCGGAAATTTACGCAAAGTATTTGATTTTATTGAAAACGATACTTGGATTGTGCTATTTGACGAGTTTGATATTATCGGCAAAAACCGGGATGACAATCACGAACATGGCGAAATCAAGCGAGTGGTGAATAACTTCTTGCAAATGCTGGATAACTTCAAAGGCGATAGCATCTTGTTTGCCGCCACCAACCATCAAAACATACTTGACAGCGCGATTTGGCGACGCTTTGATGCCGTGATTGATTATGAATTACCCAATGAAACGACCCGTAAACAGTTATTTGAACGCTACTTGCGCCCGATTAAACGCGATAAAAAACTCAATCTCACTCAAGCCGCCCAGAACAGTCAGGGCTTATCACCAGCAGATATAAAAATGATCACCGTTGAAGCGATGAAAACAGCCATTATTGATGCCAGAAATACGTTGACGAGGGATGATCTAGAAAAAGCAATAGAGCAATTTATTCGTCGTGAAAACGTAAAACAACATGGATTGGGGGATGAATAATGGAAAAACACAAGCATCTCAGATTACCCTTGTTTCAGGG
>JAYQWI020001371.1:0-2497 GCA_035871815.2 Candidatus Parabeggiatoa communis | reverse complement strand
GAACAGATGGATTTTCACTATAGTTTGTCGTTGGCCTTGAACAGACTAGATATCAAGATTTTGATAACTGATAACTGATAACTGATAACTGAAAAAATCACACATCAACACCAAAGGAGTCACCCACCATGAAATTCAAGCATCGATCAACTTGGTTTCTCAGCCGCCTACTGGCTGTCATATTACTATTAGGCACAAATCCCACTTGGGCCCAGCCCACCATCCCCCAAGACTTACTCGACATGATCGCTGAACAGGGATCAGCGCGCGTTATCGTTGGCTTAGATATCCCTTGGCAACCAGAAGGTTTATTAAGTCCGATTGACGTTGCGGGACAAAGACGAATCATAACGAATACCCAATCCCAATTCGTGGAGACGTTGAGTCAAGACTTAGCGGATGATGGCCTGATTGATTCGCCTCATTCCCCAGACGGTACACCCACCGTTAAGGCGGCGCGGACTTTTGAAACGGTGCCTTATCTTGTCTTTGAAGTCAATAGCGTCACCTTGCCTTATGTGCAGAACACCCCGGATGCCAATACCCTGCAATTAAGTGTGCCAGATGAACCGACGATGAGTGAGAGTCTGCCCTTAATCGGCGCGGATAAAGCGTGGGACAGTGGCCACACTGGCGCAGGACAAGCGATTGCGATTATCGATACCGGCGTTGATAACACACATACGGCTTTTGCGCCGAACAGAATCATTGCAGAAGCCTGTTTTTCTGTGACGCATTGTCCAAATGGTGAGAAAGCGCAAACCCGTCAGCTTGGGGCAGCCCAACCTTGTGAATTTGATCCGGATGGCTGTGGGCATGGTACGCATGTTGCGGGGATTGCGGCAGGTACGGCACCAGAGGCTCAGATTATTGCGGTACAAGCGGCCTCTGAATTTTTTGGCAAAGCCAGCTTTTACAGAGATGATCAAATCGCGGCTTTAGATTGGCTGCACGCGAACCGTGAGACTTTTGGGGTGCCCTTAGCGGCTATCAATATGAGTGTTGGGGGCCAAAAATCTCATTCGCAGCCGTGCGATGAGGATGCCAGAGCCAAAATCATCCAGAACCTGGATTCAGTGGGTATCGCAACGATCATTTCTGCGGGTAATAACGGTTATGCCGACGGAATCAGCGCACCGGCTTGTATTACTAAAGCGATCAGTGTCGGCGCGACGGATAAAACGGGGCAACTTTGGCCGCAATCAAACCGTGCAGGCATACTAGACTTGTTAGCGCCCGGCGTTGGGATTGAATCAGCCTTGCCAGGTGATTTGATGGGTGCGAAGGACGGTACGTCTATGGCGGCCCCGCATGTCGCGGGTGCTTGGGCCATTTTAAAAGCCGCCCATCCAGATGCCAGTATTGCTGAGATTTTAGCGATGCTGAAAAACACCGGGCAAGATGTCAATGGTACGCCGTTGATTCAGCTTGATGCTGCTATTCCTAAAACAGGTTGCAATCTTATTCCTGATGGTTTAGTCGCTTGTTATCCATTTGATGGCAACGCCAATGATGAAAGTGGGAATGGGAATCATGGGACAGTAAAGGGAGGAGCAACTCTGACCACTGATCGGCTCGGTAATGCCAACAGTGCCTATCGGTTAGATGGGATAAATGGCTACATTGAAGCCGCAGACAGTCCAACTCTTAATGTGGGAACGGGTGACTATTCAATGGCTATCTGGGTACGTTATGAGGGAAGTGGTCAGCTTGACTTTTGGAGTATCGAAGGTGTTTTGATAGACAAACGAGAACCGGTTAATGCAAAGGGTTTCAGTCTTTACTTTTTCGGTCCCGGGCAAATAGGTACTCAAATAGCCGATAATGGGAAGTACCACTTCGGTAACTTCAATGAAAAAGCCGTACTTGAAGATGCTCAATGGCATCATGTCGTTGCTACCGTAGAACGGAAGAGTACCACTGGTTTGAAACTTTATTTAGACGGTAAAGTTATCACAACACGCGATCCGACAGCTTTGGCTGGTAGTTTAGACAGTCCGGGTACTTTTAAAGTCGGGCATTCCTATGCTTATCAACCTTATTCAGTGCATGGCTTTCTGAACGGATCAGTTGATGATGTACGTCTTTACAACCGCGCCTTATCCGAGTCTGAAATCCAAACACTCTACGGTTCTGAAAAAGCAACTTTAACCCTCACCAAAACCGGCGAAGGCGAAATCACCAGCCCAGACAACAGCATCAACTGCGGTGAAAGCTGCGAAGCTGACTACAAAGTTGATAGTACCGTTACTTTGACAGCTACCCCGGCCACTGGCTATAGCTTTACGGGTTGGAGTGGTGATTGCTCTGGTACGTTTGCAACAACTACCGTGACTATGAATGCGGCTAAAAGTTGTGTTGCTACCTTTGAAAAACAAAATCCAACATCATGTACACGTTGGAATCTAGTCGAAAATTTCCTTACTTCTCCTAATCAAGGAAATCCTAATCCTGATTCTTGTGGTAATCAAGACGTTTGGCATTTTATGGAAGGTAG
>JAYQWI020001370.1:0-3256 GCA_035871815.2 Candidatus Parabeggiatoa communis | reverse complement strand
TTAGTATTAATCGATTTTATTTTTTGCTCCTGCTTAATAGTGATAAAGATCATGAATTTTTTAAAAATTTAAAAATTCGTTTCATTGCGCTGGTTTTCTTTGATGGACATGATAAAACCACCAGTACAAGTGCTCCTATTTATAAAATTTTTAAAAATAGAGGCGGACAACTTTCCTGTAACACCCTATTAGAGAAGGGTTTAAGTATTCCCCTTAAATTTTTCTCTAACAATTTTGATAAATCTACGGGTTCTATGAAAATGAGCTTTAGTGACATTGAGAAAGAAATTAAAAACATTCGTTGAATTTGAGCTATTTCGTTTCCAAATTTTCAAGCCAGCCAACCAAAAAACGACTTGTATTGGAGAAAAGGAGGCTGGCTCGAATTATTTTGCCAACACCAAATATCAAAATGGCAATTCTCCTTGATTTAAGTTATATTCATGTTTCTTATCTGTTTTTCTGGTCTACCTCTTGGTTTCGGTTCACGCCTTTGCCCCGTCATAGCTTCTATCTTTGTATAGAAACGTGAATTGCCTAAAAGTTGGTTCTGTGTAACTGCTAAATACTAAATAATTGGAAATAATTGGGGTCAGAGTAACATTAATTTGACAAATTGTTGTTTTGGCAACCCGCCGCCCTAACTTCTAACTGGTTGCGGGTACACACTCTCCATCCTCCCTAAATCGCCTCTAAAAAAGAGCACCGTTTTCTATAAAGCCATCCAGCAAATACAGGGCATCCATCAATGCCTACAACGGACACCCCAAGGAAATCCCACCCGTAACGAACCGATAAACCCATACCATTCTTGTTAAATATTGCCTCACAAGCTTTGTTCGTGCGAAATCTTATCAGTTTTAAAACGTCGTTGCTTCGCTATGCGAGATCAAACCTTGAAGGCTATAATACCGTTAGAATCAGACATTTTAGGATTTGGGTTTGACATGATCTCGATAAGCCGCTTCTAAATGACGAGTAAACCGCGCACAATCCATCAGGGATGAAGCTTGCATTCTGTCACGCATTCCAGAGCGTAATGCTTGTAAGTGTTCCAGATCGTTGGCCAGTTGCACACAAATATTGATATAGGCTTCAGGCGTATAAGCAACCAATTCATTCAATCCCAAACTGACTAAATGACTTAAGCCTACTCGCGAAACGTTTGTCTCTCCGACTAATGTCACGACTGGGATACCCATCCATAATGCCTCACAAGTCGTGGTGCCGCCATTATAGGGATAACTGTCAAGCGCAATATCCACGTTATGATAGGTTTTCAGGTAGGCCGGGGCTGCTGTCAGGCCTTCTAATATTAAGCGTTCCGAGTCAATACCGACATCTTGAAACTGTTTTTCAATCGCTTGTTGTGTGGCCGGATCGTTTAGAATTGAATTGCTGGGTTTCAGAAGCAATTTGGAATTGGGCACAGCATTCAGCACTTCTGCCCATAAAGCCCGTATTTCAGAATTGAGCTTATAATAGGCATTCAGGGAACTAAACGTAATATAGCCCTTTTTCAAGGCGGGTAATTCGTTTACTGGGGGGCTTTTTGGTTCAGGGCGGTAGCAAATCAAATTATCGGGTAATCTGATCGGGATTTCTGATAGCCATTCTTGGCCGTCATTTTCAGGATCAAGATGGCGATCCGTGATGCGATAATCAATCGTCGTCAAACCCGTCGTCGTAGGCGAACCAAGATAACTCATTTGAACAGGGGCCGGTTTTCTCGCAAACACGGCGAGTCGATTGTTCCCTGGGTGCCCCATCAAATCAATCAGAATATCAATCTGATCTTCTCTGATTAGTGAAGCTAAAGCTTTATCCGAGAGTTCTGCACAGCTAATCCACTGATCGGCATACGCTTGAAAGCGTTGCGTGACTTCATCAACCACTGTGTTGCTGTAATAACAGAAAATCTCAAATTGCTCATGATTATGGTGAGCTAAAATCCCTTCCATAAAATAAGCAACAGAATGTTTTTGAAAGTCAGCCGAAACATAAGCTATTTTTAAGCGTCGTTGTGGATCGGCCGGATTCATAACCGCTTGAATTTCCTCGGCCGCTAAGGGTTTGAAATAGTGCTCATTGAATCGCTGTTGTTCAGCATAAATCATCGCTTGCGTCACACCTGGCGCATAATTGAGTGCCATTAATAAACCATGGTGCGCTTTCCGAAAACGGGGTTTGATTTCCAAAGCACGACGATAATGTGTTATGGCTTGATGCACATTGCCCATATCGGCTAATACTATTCCTAGATTAAAATGCGCTTCCGCATAATCGGGATTGCATTCAAGGGCCTTTTGATAAGCCGCCATCGCCGAAAGCCTTTGCTCTAAGTCACTGAATGTATTGCCTAAATGGTTATGCAATTCGGCCTCATCAGGATTGAGTTCAAGGGCGCGTTGATAAGAAACGAGTGCGGCCTTCAATTGCCCTGCCTCATTTAACACCTCACCCAAATTCGTATGCGCTTCAAGATAATCAGGATTTAAACTGATAGCCTGTTGATAAGCGTCAATTGCCAGATCGGATTGCCCCTGTTCCCTAAAGACATTCCCCAAGTTATTATGGGCTTCGGCAAAATCTGGCGTTAACGCTAAACAGCGTTGATAATGTTCAAGTGCTTCTGACAAATAACCTAGCTCCCGCAAAACATTGCCAAAACCATTGTGTGCTTGTGCAAAATCAGGGTTTAAAGTCAGACAGTATCGATAACATTTACCCGCATCATTGAATTGCTCTTGGTACCAAAAGACATTGCCCAAGCTGTTATAATAATTCACATTAGAACGATCTAACTGTATCGCTTTTTGAATCAGTTCAACAGCCGTCTCATAATTTTCGACTTGAGCGGCAATGATGCCCAACAAGTGGAGTACTTCACTCTGATGCGGCTCCACTTCCAAAATTTGACGATAAATTGATTCTGCTTCTTGCAACTCGCCATCATTATGATATTGTATAGCTAATTCAAGTGCTTCCTGAATGGTTACTGTTTGGTTGGATGTGGTCATTTTCGTTCAAATTTATTTTACGGTGCGATTTTAAAATTTGCTTGGAGTGCAAAATTTATTTTGCGTTAGGCCAAGATTGATAATAACTTTTTTTGGCCCTTTGAAACGTAGGTGGGCTTGTTGCCCACCTGTGCTATCATTACCGCTCCATTAACCCCATTAATAAAAGGTATAATCTATGTTGAACTTGAATAAAGTTTTAACGATCTTGACGGTTGTCGCTGCATTGAATATCG
>JAYQWI020001369.1:0-2534 GCA_035871815.2 Candidatus Parabeggiatoa communis | reverse complement strand
GCGTACTCGCTGTCGCAAAAACCTCTGCCCCGGCCTTTTGAGCGATTTGAATGGCAGCGAGGCCGACACCGCCGCTAGCGGCATGAATTAACACGCGCTCGCCTTTACTGATTTTACCTAAATAGTGTAGGCTGTAGTAAGCCGTTAAAAAAACGAGCGGCAGGGTGGCTGCCTCTTCACAGTTGAGATGTGCCGGTTTGTGCGCGACAAAACGGGCATCTGTTGTTGTATACAAGCTAAAACTGTGAGGGGCCAGTGCAACCACGTCGTCTCCAAGCTGAAAGGCCTCAACACCTTCGCCGATGGCGACAATTTTTCCAACACACTCTAAGCCTAGCGAACGTCCCCAGAAAGTCCCCTCTAAGGGTGCGTTTGCCAATTTACCATTTGCGTTCACGACATCTTTAAAATTAAGACCGGTTGTATAGACTTGAATCTCAACCTCACCATAACGGGGTGCTTGGCGCACGTTTGTGCGTAAGCTTAAGTTGTCTAAAATCCCTGGTGTCACATTTTCTAAACGGCAGGGTTGAATTTCCTGACTCGTTGCTTGTGCTACCGTTTTCAGATCAGCGAGTGAAACCTGTCTCAATCGCTGTACATAACGATCTTGACCTCGCAAGACGATTTCATCTTCTTTATCGTTGGCCCAGAGTTCTTCAAAAAGCGATTGAATTTCAACAGAGGAAGGGGAAGCACTTAAATCGACCATCCGAGTTTGAAAATGGGGTTGCTCATTAATGATGACTCGTCCTAAACCCCACAGAGCAAACTGGGCAACCGAAAGAGAGTTGAGGCCGCCTACCGTTTGAGTCGCTTGAGTGACCAGCCAAAGTTGTGGCGTATTTTCCCAGTTCACTTGGGCTAAAGCCTGAACTAAATATAGCGTGCTTAGACAACCCAGTGTTTGTGCTGATTCGATGACAGCAGTGGTATTTTCTAAAGTGTCAAAACTCCAAAGATGAATGATACCGCGACAGGCCGGCTGCTCGGCACGCACTGTTTCAATAAGTTGTTGTATGTGTTCTGGACACGTCGGGTTAAGTTGAAAGCGGTTTGCTTCTACATGTTGATAGGTTTCACTGTGCGATATCAGGATAGGTGTTTGTTCGTAGGCTTTGAATCGTTCTGCCAAAGCTTGTCCAACACCTTGGTTATCTGTGAATATCAGCCAACTGCCCGGTTTTTCTGGTTCACTCACTTCTACTGGTTGAGCTTGTGCTTCAAGTCGAGGGCCTTTGGCTAAAAGAAGCGTTTGTTCAGCGTCTTCTGCCTTTTCGGTATCACAAATACCGGCAATGTCACTAAATCCAAGCTGTTCCAATACGCCGGTGCGACTTTTGCGAGGTGAGGAGCGGACTTGATGCGCGTAAGTCGATATCGGTAAATAGCCACCAACCTGGCAATAAGCCAAATGTCAGTTCAGGCCCGCGTGAGGGATGCGTTATTTCTAATAAAATCAGCCAACCTTCTGAAGCCAGTAGTTTTTTGACCTGATCTAGTGTTTGACGTAAGTCACGCGTAGCATGTAATGCGTCCGCGGCCAAAATGATATCATAAGAATGCGGTTCAAACCCTTGGGCTATGGGATCGTTCTCGATATCCAAAAGCTGATATTGAATGAAAGGATAATCACGAAACTTCTGTTTCGCCTGAGTCATAAATTCTTCAGAAACATCTGTAAAAAGATATGAAGTGCGATGAGTGGGCAAAATAGGCAGCATATAAGAGGTCATTCCCCCAGTGCCAGCGCCAATTTCCAAGATGCGTATTGTTCTTTCTGCGGGTAAGTGCTTGAGTGCCTCGGCCAGAGATTTTTTGGCTAAGAGATTGTATATACGATAATATGGCGCGTTTTGGTATAAATACTCAGGGAGTGTCAGAGCGCCTTCAGGAAAAAGGAGGTGTAGCGGATCAACTTTATCTTGCAATACTTTTGCTAATTGCTGACCACAGCGCTGAATCAATATCATTTCTGCTTGATAAGCAGGATAGTGGTATAACAATTTTTTCCACAGAGGCTCTGGCTCTTCCTTCATATCTGGGAGACAGAGGACTGCCCATTCGTCATCAACCTGAGTCAAGATACCTTCTTTTTGGAGCATATCAAGCATCCGTCCAAGAAGACCTCGATATTGGGAGACGATACCTAACTGTTTTGCTAGCGCCTCCACGGAAATTTGCTGGTGTCTATCAGGTTGCCAACCTAACTGTTGAAAGGCTTTGAGAACATAAGCAAGCGATAAGGTCTCAAATTGGGGCCTTATCTCTTCATAATAACGTGGCCGTTCTAATTGAATACTTAACCGAGTGAGCTCATTTTGAATAGTGTCAGCAATGTGTTGGGGGGAAGGCAAATAATCCGCAGAGCGCATCGTTTTTTGTTCAGGCCGTGCTTGCCATTGCCATTGGTATTCATAGAGATAATCTACTTTTGGCACAGTACGCCTGTTTATGGATTGGCAACGAAATCCCTGAATATCGACCAACACATTTCCGGCGTTATCAAGCAATTGAAGATGACCCTTAATAAA
>JAYQWI020001368.1:0-2726 GCA_035871815.2 Candidatus Parabeggiatoa communis | reverse complement strand
GGGCCGCCTGTGTAGTACATAATTTAAGGCCTCTGTGTAGTACAACGGATTGAGTACAACTTCTTAACGGTATAAACGGATAAGTATAACAGATTCAGTTCATTCCCTTCTTTCCTCAATTCGACCAATAAACTAATCCGTTCATTCCCCCGATCCTCTGTCCTGTTTTTTCAGTTTGAAAAGGCGGGGCCGCCTGTGTCGAATTCTGTGGACACAATACTTAAATATCTCGTGGCTTTGGTCCCAGCTTTTTCAATTCTTCGGCTTTTTCAATGTTCATCTCCTAATGGTTTGGTCGACCAGTTCGCCCATGTTCGTCAAATTCTGTCAGACTTATGGGCTTCTAGCAGATACACTTTACAAAATCCAATCAAAGAAGTTTATCAACATTGAAATTAATCATTCGAGTATAAAGCATAAGCGTTTCTGCTTTACGGAAGATTGGATATCTTGTTTGGTTTGACACACGGTAACATTATTGCTCCTAAAAACAGTATGCCCATATTTCTACCTTTTCCGGTTGACACAACTTTTTTAAAATTCAAGATAATATTGGTAATCATCTTCACAAAACTTAACCGAGAGATTAGCACGCTGGGTAATCTGATGAGGGTATCCAGGTAAAATAACGGTTGCTAATCTTGCCATGTTGTTGGTATATCATTAATTAAGTATTGTGTCCCCAGAATTTTCCAGAATTTTAAAATCAATCAGTTATGAATTAAAATCCGCTGCGCGAAAACCAGAGCCTTTCGCGCTGGCAAGCAAAAATAGCGTCGTCTAGGCGCATGGCTGTGCATCTCGTTTGATATAATAACCATATAAAAATTAATGTAATTTGGCGAAGGTATTGACTATAAGCAGCAAGTAAAATTCCTGCTTCTATCAACATAAGAATAATTTAAAAATTGATGGCGAAATCATTTAGTTCAGCCAAGGCGAACAGTCTGGTTGTTTAACCATACGTCTTCTAAGCGTTTCTGCCTCATAGCATATACTTTCGTAATTTTCACCAAATAGCTCAAAATACGCCAAGCAAGCACCACTGGTTCTTGTTTGAAAAACCCAATCATTTTCCTCAATCAATAGCGTGATTTTTAAATCAGCTCGTGAATGGATAAATTCAAAATCAAAAAGTTCTGTAGCCAGTCCTTCAGCATATGTGATCACATGGAATTGACCACCCACGCATAACGCATCAGAACGAAGAGAATAAGGTGATTCTAGATATAATTCATTTAGGTAACCACAACTTAAATGCAACATTGCTTGGTAAAGCGATTTTCCATAAACACCCAGATACAGATTTTGCCATACAGAACTCGAACGTCCATTGACTTCTGTGGTTTTGCACTTTCCTTCCTGCCACCACAATTCTACATTCCAAAATCCACCTGTCACACCATGCCGATGCACTATTTCCAAAGCATGCCGTATCATCTCCTGCTGAGCATGTGTAGGCATGCGCGATGGTGTGGAATAATTGTCAATTGAAAGCGCAGAACCAAGATAATAGTTAGAATCCGAAACCGCCCATACATGTAATGTTCCATCTGGAGTTGCCCAACCTTCCACTACATGTTGAGAAGCATTGGTGACCAATTCTTCCACAACCATCATGTCTTTTACTGCCAATGGATATTTGCGCGTATCTACATATTGATTGAAAAAATCGTAGTATGTATTAAACCAAGATGGTAACTCAAGCTTTATCGTACCCAAAGCCATCTCTAGTTCACTAAATGAATGTATTCGATATTGTAGAAGAGTCCAAATCAGAAATGCTGGTTTGATGTAGCAAGGATAGTGTATCAATTTTTGTTGCCAATCTTCACTCCGAAAGTCAATGTAATCAAACCAAATCGGCTCAATTTCTTGGTGACGTGAGTAGTATTTATGCAGACATAAAAACATCGATTCAACATTTGGTCCGATAAAACCATGTTTTTCACAAAGACATGCCGCAACTAAACTCGCTAAGTCATGGGAATATAACACAGCCTGAATATTGTGGTAGCGAATATAGTCAGAGCATTTTTCAACATATTTCACCAAATCAAATTTGGGGCATATTGTAGGACTACGAAAGCCGGGTTCTTTCAACCAGTGAAATTGGTATTTATCTTGGTACTTTCTAAGCCATTGCCAATCACGAGAAAAAGGAAGTACCACAAAAACGTCTTGCTTCTGAAATTTCATAGCCTTTTTTCTTATAAAACTAAAGTATTTCAAGAGTATTGCTAAAAGTATTATTTATTAACAAGTTAGAAGGTATATTTCACGCAGTTTTAGAGTTAAAAACGCCATATCCTATCCATGAAATGACAATCCAAAAAATGCCTAACAGTATCATTCCTCCTCCCACTAAAAAGAGAGTAGAGAAATATTTTGAAAATATTAAAATTGAAGGAATAACTTGATTATCAAATAGCATTACGCCGGTTCTTAATCCTTCGTAGATGAGATTGAGCCATAAAATTAACAAACCGATATTGAAAATTGCTATTGGTAACCCTGTTTGTGAAAGGCTTGGTTGAGGAATGTTCAGCATTTTACGGTGTTGTTGCACAAGTAAAGCTATCCCTGCTAAAACGGCCATAGTATCAATACCAATAGTTGTACCCATTGAGTGAGCAAGGACAATCAAAGTGCCATGTACGAAAGAATTAAGAGGGGGTACCGAAATCAAGAGGCTCAGAATAAGTTGCAATGCTGTCCATATTGTG
>JAYQWI020001367.1:0-5532 GCA_035871815.2 Candidatus Parabeggiatoa communis | reverse complement strand
GGCCGTCAGTGTGCCGATGACGAGTATCAGCGGGAATAGGATTTTTTTGAATAACATGATGAATCTCCTGTTTTTTCAGTTATCAGTTATCAGTTATCAGTTATCAGTGTGTACTCAATAGTGGTATTCTAAATTTGGTTTGTTATTTTATCATGCTGTTATTAATGATGGTGTTTTAGGATAATAACGAGATGACGTTGAAATGAAAAATACCATTAAGTTAAGGGCAGACACCCGCAGGTATGCCCCTACAAAACCATACCTATTTCCTGGCTGTAGGGGCTGCCCTTGCGTGTTCGCCCTTAACTTAATGGCATTGAGCCCCTACACTCAGTAGTTGAGACTGAGAAATCAAAGCCAAAAAATAGCGTGTTTCTTTCAATACTGAAACTAAAAATCAATGACTTATAACTCTTTTTTTGAAAATCACAATAATTTTTTTGGGCGAAAAAATCAGTCGCTTAACAATAGGCATGGGATTTTTGTCAATTTTATCAAAAAATATCACAAGTAATATGGATATTAAATTTTGACGTAATTGATTGATATTATTTAAATTTTAGGGTTAATTCCATGTGCCTACCAGTCTCAAGTACTGACGCTGGGGTGTTAAATAGTTCCAAATTGATTGTGCGAAGGTTTAGGAGTGCAAAATTGATTTTGCTAGGGTAGACAAACCTTAGTTTGACTGATATTAATACGGATTTTTATTAAACCGCTTCCTGATCAACAAACGCTTGATATTTTCTGATAGCGGGTAAAAGTTGGGTATCAGCATATTCACATCCCGTCATTTCCAGATCAATTTGTCCTTGCTTATTTGCCATTTGAGCGGCATGACTCATTTCCTTTTCTAGCATTTCTAACATGGGTGCATAGCCATCTGTGTAAGCTTGTATATTCGGAAATATCTCTCTCAGCGATTTGAGTATCTGCATTCCTGCAAAATCTAAATCACCCCAAAACCAAACCGGTAACGCTGGCTTAAATCGATATAACCAGTCTTCAAATTCTGCAACGTGTGAGGGGCATTTGAAGCTGGCGCTTGAGTAGTATAAAGAGGAACCCCCCGATTGACGGAGACGTTTGGCACTGGCCTTGAATCCAGAGGCGTAGATAAGGGCAAGCTGATTGGTATGAGAAAAGCGCCCCCGACAAGCGGCTTCAAAAGTCGTTTCGTTTTCAATCAAAAGAACCCCTGTGATTTCATCAACGGCAATATGGACATGCAGTGTCACTGGTTTTTCTAAAAAGGGACAGGATTCTTGCCCTAATAGTTCGGCAATCATATCGCTGCGATTGTCTAACCGTTTTGATAATCCCCAAAAAAGGCGCGCACTGACTTCACGTAAATAGAGAGCTTTATCCTTAAAATCAATTAAAGTTTCCAAGCGATTTAGAATGTCGTCGGCGCTTTTCCCTGGCACTTGAATGGGTTGTTCGGCAAGTAAGTCAGTTTGACCTGGAAAACGGTTTGCTCTTTCGATAACTAATTCGCGCCATTGTTGAGCATGAGATAGACGGCTTGTGCTTCTGCCTAGTAATTGACGGATGTGAGGCTCCGCTGTTTTTTCTAAGCGCAATAAGGGATTATTTTCATAATCAGCATAACCCAAGCGAGATTTACCGCGTTTTAGGGTAAGGGTAATCCAGCCTTGTCGTTCCATTTCCGTGATAAGTTCCCAAGCGTATTCTGTTTCTCCAACTGCTTCCGTGTCGAACAGTTCTGGCAATGTTTTGGCATTCACACGAAAACTGGGCGAACGAGTACGCTGTTCAATCGGCACCTTGTCTGTCATATCCAGCAATTTGTGTAGAATGCGCTGGATAACGCGATGGGAGAGCCAAGGGGGAGATTCATTCATATCTACTCTTTATTGTCCGTTTTAGCAAAATCAAGAATGACTTGCTGTTTGACTTGCTCACGACGTGCATTCCAAAGCCTATTAACCGCTTCTTGGTTGAGTATCTGCTCCTGTACTTGGACAATGCTAGACATTTCACCGGGTGCATTCGCAGAGCGGATTTTGCTGAAAACAAATTGATTAGTCAATAGGGGCTGAAATGGGCCAGCTGATTTGGTTGGAATAATAAAAATAATTTGGAATTTCAAAGCGTTACTTAAGTATGTTAAGATTGCTTTGGCACGTTGTTCGTCCATTTTTGAAAAAGATTCGTCAATCAGCACCATTCGTAGATGACGATTGCCTTCGTTGAGACGGAAAGCGGAGGAAACAGCCGCAGCACGTATCACATAAGCGGGAGTTTCTAATTGCCCACCTGAACCGGTGCCATATTCACTCAACGGTACCGGGTTGCTTTGCCCAGTGTCTTTGTAAATTTCATAACGGCGGTAGTTTCTATAATCGCTGATTTCCTCTAAGCGACGGCGTGATTTTTCTAACTCTTCTTGTTCATGCAATAAAAGTTGGGTGATTTCATCACGCACGGCAATATCTTGTTCAGAAAGTGTGTTGTTGCTAAACAAGTTTTCTTCACCCTTTATGGCATCCATTTGCATCACGGCTTGGAAAAACTTGTAATAACGTTGGTACTCTGGCACCCAGTTCCAATCAAAATAATACTGTTCTTCACCAAAACGATGCCCTTTCAATTCTCGGTTAAGGATATCTAAACGCGCCTTGCCTGTTTCCAAAGCAGAAATCACGGTATTACAAAAATCGCTGGTAAACGCTTTTTGAACAGATTGATTGACTTCCGATAACTGACGTTTTTGATCGGCTAATCCGATCTCTTTTTGCGTTTTCAGTTGTTTTTTGACTTGATGATAGGTTTCCATGACAGTATAAAAATCGTCGCCAGTGTCAGAGATATCCGCTAACCCGTCAATATTCAATGTCACCCTTTCAACCGGTTTCGCTTTCTGGTTGTATTCGCTAATGACGTTTTTGAATTTGTCTTTGGCAACCTGCATATCCCGCTTTGCTTTTCCAAGCTGTTCATTTATTGTTGCTTCCGGCATTAATGGGCTAGTTGCCTGTTTGGCAAGTTCGTCAATAACCGCTTTGGCATCGTATTCCGCTACCAATTTTTGGAGTTTGAGTACTTCGTCTTTGCGTTGCGCGATTTCCGTTTTCAAGTTATTCAGGGCTTGTTGGGCTTGTTGAATGAGGTTCTGTTTAGAGGCTTTCTCATTATCAATCTTACCCATCCGCTTATTATTGGTATCGCGTTCTTTTTGCCGTTTTTTCAATTCGGCTTGGATGCGATCAAGTTGCTTGTCCAACTCTTTTATATCGGATAAATCCAAGCGTGCAATTTGTTCTTTAGCGTGGGCGATTGCCTTGGCAGCTAATACTAAGTCATGGACTTCAGTTTCGATACGCACACGTTCGACATCACGGGCAAGTTGGCTGACATGATCCAGAGCGCCTTTTTCGCGTTGGAGATTTTTCAGTTGGGCTTCTTTCTCCGCATATTGTTTTTCCAAAGCGGTTAGGGCACGTTTACGCGCTTCGGCACCAAATACCAGTTCGTGATCACCCAAGGCACACATAAACATTTTGTAACTGCTTGAACCATGCCCTTCTTGAGTCAAACCTCGGGCTGTAAGGCGCAAAATTTCCAGATTGGGCACTTGAATCACATTACCATAGCTTGCTTGTAAATAAGCTTGTGCTGTGGGATGTTTTACCTTTAATTCAGGGATAATGGACTCTGGAGGTAATCCAATTCGCTCTGCATCTCGAAGGGCTTTTTCTCCCTGAATCACTTGCGCCCCTTTTTTGGCAGATGCTTGAGTCATTTGGCGTACCGTGTCAATAGCCTCTTTTTCATATAGCGTTTCTACCAAAATGCAATAACGGTTTGCTCCTAAGTAACCTTCGATGGCTGCCTGCCATTGCTCATCAGGCACTTCAACCAAATCACATAAAACTTGTGGATTGGCTTCTGGGTATTGTTGACGAATAGCGGTTAATGCGCGTTGCACCACTTTTGGATAACGCACCTCGCCACGTTCCCGCAATTCCTCTATTTCGATATTTAACTCGCGAGTTTGGTTTTCGAGTTCACTGATTTCATTAAGCCTTTGCCCCATATAGCGTGAAACAATGTCGCGCAAACCATTTTCATCGCCAGCGACGGCTTGTTGAAAACGAGCATGGGCAACCTCTATGCCGTTTAGCTCTTCGGCTAAGGATTGGCATAAAGATACCAGTGGGGGTTCGGTTTGGGTTTTCCGCAAAAATTCAGTACAAAGTTGGTGAATCGTGTCCATATCAAAGCCTTGAACCCCAGCACTGGCTTGAATAGTCGCTTTGAATGCCGCTCTCAGCGTTTCGTTTTCCTTGAGATCAGTTTTTGTCTGGCTTAACTGGTGAGCATATTCGCTATTTTTTTGTGCGATTTGGACACCATATCGGAGAGACGTAAAGGTGTTAATGGCTTCACCCGTTTTTTCTTCAATAAGACGTTGTAAATGATCCTTTTCTTGAGCTGTCTGGTGCTGTTGTCTTTGGCGCTCAATGCTTAAGCGTTCCTCATCCAAACCTTCAGCGTGTTGTTCGATTTCGCTCAAGCGACGCTGGATATCCGTTTCTTCCTTCTGCAAATCCATCAGACTTTTTTGTGCCCCTGTCAGGCGTGATTGTTCATCCAAGTTTTGCTT
The DNA here is from genome assembly GCA_035871815.2 of Candidatus Parabeggiatoa communis. GTDB lineage: Bacteria > Pseudomonadota > Gammaproteobacteria > Beggiatoales > Beggiatoaceae > Parabeggiatoa > Parabeggiatoa communis. The sequence continues at coordinate 902 of JAYQWI020001367.1, read as the reverse complement.
GAATGCCAATAAAAGTCGTTGTTCAAAACGAGTAAACCAAGCACTGCGTACTTGTTCGCCTGAAGTTTGGGCTTTTTCAAGCCAAGCAATATTTTTCTCTAGGCGTTCAGCCTCCTTGCGTAATTCATCAAAATAAGCCAGTAAATTGGAAATCCTGTCAAGCGCACCTTTGATGTCTTGCGGTTCAAGGATTTCTTCTCTGACAAAGTGATTGATATCATCAATCGGTTTATAAGCCATGAATTTGGAAAAAGCGCGAGCAGCTTGTTCCGATTCTTGAGTATTGACTCCCGCCTTCAAACCACGCAAAAGTCCATAAAGTTTGTTAAGGTAATTTTTTTTATTGTCATTAAAATCATTGATAATGACGGTTTCGCCATAACAGCGACGTAGCCGATTAAGGATATCATCCGGTGGTACAATCTGAGGCGAGTAGGCATCACGTTCCAAAATGAAATCATCTATGCTGATGGCTTTACCTTCCAGCGTGATCAGATGAACGGATTCAGTGCGTGGCGTTCTTTTTTTGCGCCCTCCCGCCAATTCGTCCGTTTGTAAGTAGGCAGTTATACCCACCACAGCTGAAAATTCATTGCCGGGTTGTTCATCAGGGGATGGCGAAAATATCAACGCGACATAGCCATGAGCTCCTTCGGGGCGAGCATAATCTTGATCGTCTGCGCCCAGTATGTAAGAGGGTAAGGTACGCGGGGTTTTACCGCGCCGTTTATGTTGGGTGGTTTCCTCTTGCCCTGGATTATAAGCGTATAAGCCTTGTTTAGCGGCTGTCATCACGGTTTGGATGGCATCCCCCATTGTGGTTTTACCGGCACCCGAACCCCCGGTGAGGAGAGTAAGCGAGCCAAATTCGGATGTTCGCTGCGGGAGATTGCCCCAGTTAA
>JAYQWI020001366.1:0-3688 GCA_035871815.2 Candidatus Parabeggiatoa communis | reverse complement strand
GAAAGCATCCGTTTTCAAATTACTTTAAGCGATAACAGTATTTAGATAGGCGGACTCAAAATGCAACAATTTGGAGTATCGCTTCAAGCAACGAGGTTCATTTTAAATCATGTCAAATCATAAAGTAAATAGTTTATGTGTCAATTATCAATTATTAATTATTAATGACAATGTACTCTGAAAAATTAAAACAATCGTTGCTCTAGGTTCCAACTTTAGTTTCCGAATTTTTGCCTGGCAAAGTAAAGTTAGAACGTCAATCTTTGTGATATCATATAGGTGATATGATAGAACACTGATTCGGCTTCAAATCATGACACTAACCAAGATACATTTTAAACTATGAAAAAACGTTTATTCTCATCACTCTTGTTAGTTCTGTTATCATTGGCGCTACCTTTCCAGCTACAAGCGGCTGGCAAAGCTTGGGTATTGGAAATTAAAGGCGCTATCGGGCCCGCGACAGCCGATTATATTAAACGCGGTTTGGAAGAAGCACGAGAAAATCGCGTGAATGTGATCGTGTTGCAAATGGATACCCCTGGGGGGCTGGATATGGCTATGCGTGATATCGTGCAAGCCATCATTGCCTCCCCCATACCCGTCGTCACTTACGTTTCACCTTCTGGCGCACGGGCAGCCAGTGCGGGGACTTATATTCTTTACGCCAGCCATGTTGCTGCGATGGCACCCGGTACCAATTTAGGCGCGGCAACACCTGTCGCAATTGGCGGGTTTGGAGGAGGCCTACCCGATCCAACTGGCGATTCCAAAGATGAGGGCGAGAAAGCATCAACGCCCACCGATAAAACAGATAAAACGATTCGCTCAACCAGCGAAACCATGACCCATAAAATGGTGAACGATGCAGAAGCGTATTTACGCTCTTTAGCACAAATGCAGGGCCGCAATCCAGAATGGGCAATGGAAGCCGTGCGTGAATCGGCCAGTTTATCTGCTGAAGACGCTTTAGAAAAAGGCGTTATTGATCTGATTGCAGACGATATTCCTCAATTACTGAGAAGAATCAATGTCAGACAAGTCAAAGTAAACGGTCAAAAGCAACGACTTTCTACCCTAAACCTGTCTATAGACACCTACAAACCTGATTGGCGCAATCAACTACTTTCAGTGATTACGAATCCCAATGTCGCTTATATTCTCATGTTGCTAGGGATTTATGGCCTCTTTTTTGAATTGTATAACCCTGGTAGCGTACTGCCCGGTGTCATAGGCGGGATTTGTTTACTACTCGCCTTATTTGCTTTCCAAGTACTACCCGTCAATTATGCGGGTATCGCATTGATTTTATTAGGGATTGCCTTTATGGTCAGTGAAGCCTTTGTTCCCAGTTTTGGCGCACTGGGCATAGGCGGCTTGATTGCCTTCGTTATCGGCTCCATTATTCTAATTGATACTGATACACCAGATTACAGTATCTCCAAACCCCTTATTGGGGGAATCGGTCTCATGAGCCTGTTCTTTATCCTGTGGGTTATGAGTGTATTAGTTTACATTCGTTCCCGGCCCGTGGTAACGGGGCAAGAAGAACTCATCGGACAAGAAGGGCACTGTTTAAGTAATGAGGAAGGCAAACTACGTGTTTATGTCCACAGCGAAGCTTGGAATGCGACGGCCGCGACACCGATAAAACCTGAACAGCGTGTTAAAGTCACCAGCCTAAACGGACTACATCTCACCGTTGAAGCGATTGAAGAATCGTAGAGACGGTGGTAAGGCCCACGCGCAAGCCCTGTATTTAACCAAATCGAAAAATGCTATCTATAATTATCAACCCCCAACCAAAGGACGTTTATTATGAGTCAATTTATAATCGGTATTCTCGTTATCCTTGCCTTCTTTTTTTTCTACGCTTTACGCATTCTGCGCGAATATCAACGCGGTGTCGTTTTCTTTCTAGGGCGTTATCAGACAGTCAAAGGCCCAGGCTTGATCATGCTTATCCCCGGCATTCAACAGATGGTAACTGTCGATATACGTACTATCGTCATGGACGTGCCGAGCCAAGACGTGATTTCGCGAGATAATGTTTCGGTTCAAGTCAACGCTGTTGTTTACTTTCGCGTTCTCTATCCCGAAAAGGCCATTATCCAAGTGGAAGACTTCCAACAGGCTACCAGCCAACTCGCCCAAACCACATTACGTTCCGTATTAGGCCGTCATGAACTTGATAACATGCTATCAGAGCGTGATAAGCTCAACAAAGACATCCAAGAAATTCTGGATACACAAACCGATGCCTGGGGCATTAAAGTCTCCAACGTCGAAATCAAGCATGTCGATTTAAACGACAATATGGTTCGCGCCATTGCGCGTCAAGCAGAAGCAGAACGCGAACGTCGCGCCAAAGTCATTCACGCCGACGGTGAACTTCAAGCCTCCGAAAAATTGCAGCAAGCTGCTAAGATTCTATCCGTACAACCGCAAGCCCTCCAATTGCGCTACTTGCAAACCATGAGCGATATTGCCTCCGAAGACAAAACGCACACCATTGTCTTTCCCCTCCCCATGGACTTAATCAGTCCGTTATTGGATTTGGTGAAAAAAAAGACGGTTTAAAATCAATTATTTAGATCAAGTCAGGTGGTGGTGACTAACCAAATAGCCAAATCAAACTTTGAACTCCAACTCAAACTAAGTACTGAACCATAAATTTTGAGGTATTTTAATAGAAGCAACCAGGGGCAATCCCTTGTGGTTGCCCTTTGTCCTAAAATACCTGTTTATTTGTGCTTCAGTACTTAATAGCTCTATATGCCCTCCAAACTAGAAAGCGATTTCCACAAGACATTCAGTAATTCCTCTCTATCGCGATGTAAGGGATCAATGTCTTTTAAGGCAAAATAAACGGCGTTCAGTAATTGATCGGTGGCAATGTCCGCCGTTTCTAAATCACGCCTTTTAACAAATTCTTCAATCAATTTAGTCAGTTGTGATTGATATTGGGCATCGGGATTAAGATGGCTAGTGATAATGCGATCCAATTTGTCTTTGTCAGGCCATTGCATTTCTAATTGCAAACAACGGCGCATAAAGGCGGGTGGAAATTCACGTTCCCCATTGCTTGTCATCATCACCAAGGGAAAGGCTTCACAGCGTACTCGCCCACGTTTGATAGAAACGGCATCGCCTTGATCATGGGGTGAAATGTGGTGTACGTCTTCCGGTAAACGCGCCAATTCGGGTATCTCAAATTCGCCTTCTTCAAAAATATGCAATAAATTATTGGGTAAATCAATATCGCTTTTATCAATTTCATCAATCAACAAAACACGGGGCCTTTTTTGGGCAGCGAACGCTGTTCCTAAAGGGCCGAGACGGAGATATTGACTAATATCAGGTGGCCTGTTATCGCCTTTTTGTAAAGACGCTTCTTGGAGACGGGCGATGGCATCATAGCGATAAAGGGCCTCTTGGAGTTGAGTTTGGGTGGTAATCGACCAACGCAGCACTGTGCCTAAGTTCAGTTCATAAGCCACAGCATAAGCCAACGAGGTTTTGCCAACACCGGGTTTGCCCGTAATCAGTAAAGGCCGTCGTAAATAAAGCGCAGCATTGACTAATTCACTTTCATGCTGACTGGGCTCAAAATTTTGCCCTCGTTTTTGACGAGCCTCTTCTGTAAATGTGCGCCAAGGGGGAGGCGGTGGTAATTCATCAATGTTTC
>JAYQWI020001365.1:0-6390 GCA_035871815.2 Candidatus Parabeggiatoa communis | reverse complement strand
TCGTCAGGTGACGCTCATCATTGATGCGTGTCACTCTGGCACGATGACCAAAAGCGTCTCATTCGCTTCTGATCCGACTGTCAAAACGCCTATTTTTAGACGACCCCTACCCCGTCAAACCACAAAAAGTGCCTTTACACGAGAGACTTTTGTGAACACGCAACGACATGTGGTGGCTTATAGTGCGGTGGCTTCTGAGCAACTGGCTTTATGCTTTTTTCCAAGTATTTAAAAAGTCACAAATATACTGTGTCAATTAAGCATGATTTGATTTTTTGTCACTAACTGAATATACTCAAAAATGTTTTAATATAGTAGATTATTTTTGACAAAATTTGTCCTGTTTTTTAGGGGATGTTCTGTTCCCTATTTTTTAATTTTTTTAACGAAAAAAGAACTCTATAGCACATAAAATGTGGCAGATGTTTCTTAACTAATTAAGGGGTAAAAAAAAGAAGTGTTAAATACTAAAACACTCATTGCTATTGTGTTTTTTTTATGTGTACCACTGTCCTCCGTTTCGGCAAGGGATTGTGGGCAGAGTAACAATGGTGATGACTTAGCTTATAAAGATAGAGGGAATCGTTGTGAAGGAATACACCCTCAACTTGTTGGTGCTTATGACATTGAGCTAATTTCTGCTATAGCGAACTATCGTGAAGCAGCTAACAGCTTACCAGACTTTTTTAAATTGCAGTTCTGTCTGCCAAATCGTCCACGGAATGTTCATGTCAAGGTTAGGGAATTGGAATATGAACATTTTTATTGGATGACCGATCCAGAAAGTTCTTGGACTAAAGGTTGTGGTAACTTTTTTCAATGGTCAACTGCAACAGTTATAAAAAAACTAACTGGATTGAATATGTCAAATTTAGCCGTATTGGTTCGCTTAGGCGGAAAAAGGCCTAGTGTTAAAGAAAAAATTGCTCCAGTGATTTTTTATCACGGTAAATTACCCAATAACATCTCAGGATATTTATTTACCTTCAAAACTCACCGGGATGCTAAATTGAAGTATTCAATTCGCCGTGAAAGAACTACGATTTTTAAAAGTAGTGGCTATTTGCGAACACGGGGCAATAAACCTTTTCAAGTGCGTTGGGATAATGCACCAAGTCAGAGTGGAACTTATAAGTTGATCCTCAAAGGCTTTTTTGTGAGTAATGGTGAACCCATTCATCAATCTGTTCGCTTTTATCACCAAGCGAAAATTCACTAAGCTTATTTAGTCCAAAGTTTTTACTTTGGACATTTTCTTAATATGTAGTTCCTCTTGCAAAACTCAGGGCATAAACAATAAATCAATGACTTACATGTCATTAGGTACTCGTAAGTTATTGATTTATATTTGGGCGTTGGAGTTTTGCAAGAGCCTGTTGTAATAGTATTGAGGATATTATGAATAATAATTTACAAAATACCGAAAATGATCCTCCAAAGTCGAAAGTGCGTCAAATGATACATCGTTTCTTTCAGAGTCAATTCTTTCGTAAGGAAGATAAGACATGGACTTGGTGGGGTGCTTTTTCTGTAGCACTAGCTTTCACTGTACTATTGGGAGGAATATTAGCCCTTGCAATTTACTGGATGATAGAACGTGTGGATACGCCAATTCGTGTTGAATTGACATCTGCCCAATTTTCATTTGTGACAAAAAAAGATATTCGCTTAAGTTCTATCAAATTCCAATCTATTCAGATTAATGAGTTTGATAATATCACCTTATATCCATTACCCCTGGAAAACTCAGATAATTCGCAATTGCTTGAAGGCATCTCTGAGATGAACATAATTCCAGAGGAAGGTGAAGTACACGCTGCTAACATTTTTCTGAAAAATGTCAATGATGAACATTGTGGAAAATATGCGCCACCAATGATTACTATGCCGGAAGCGGATAATAAGCAATTGTACAATCATTATTTGTCAGTGATGTCTTTTTTTAAGACGTTAGAAAGGAAACCTTGCGGCAAGCTGGATGGTTTCATCATTCCCAAGGGTAGCAGAGTGACTTTACAAGCGAACCCATATAATTTAGGGGAATTTAATGTGATTGTGACCAAAACAAAAGAGCCTTTAGAAGTTTTAATCTCATTTAAAGAACCTTTTCAGTTGACTACAGCGTTTAGTCAAATTATGGCTGACGATGCTAAATTACCGATAGCAGTTCAAGATACAACATTGACCATGATTTTGGATGAAGATGAAGACCCTTATGTGACTATTACCAGTCAGCCAGAACGGTTAGAACTACGGTTATCTATTTTTCCTAAGGCCCCCTTTTTTATTTTTTCAGAGAGTGATATTAACTTTCCCATTGAAACACCAAAAGTATTTGTCACAGATGACACTCCCGAAGGCATTCCAATACAAAGAAGCTCATTGTTGACTGAGGGCAAAATGAGTTATACAGATTATCCTAATATTAAACCTGTGTATTTTAAGGAGTCGGATATTATTCGTTTTGGTGAAGGGGGTAATTTTAAGATGGAGCGAATTAGATTTGTTCCGAGACAAAAAGAGGGTAGTGGTGGAATTGAAGTGCGTTTACGTGGTACTCCACAAAAATTCACCATTAACGAAAGTGTCGAGAATAAGCAAGATAGTCGTTTAACTCGTTACGAAATTCTCAAAGAAAATAAATTTTGGCAAATAGCTATTGATTACGTTGCTTGGGCTATTCCTCTTATCATAGGAATTATGGGATTGTTACTTATTGAAGAGGTGAAGATAAGGACGTGAAGTCTGTAAGAGAGCAGTAAGTAGTGAAGCACAAATAAACAGGTATTTTACGGAAAGTTCTCCTGTTGTTAAGCGGTTGTTGAGCTGCTCGAAACTAGGGAACTTTTTGGGATTTAGAAGAATTTAAAAAACTTGAAAATTTATGCGTCAGCATTTATGCTAAAACCTATCCTATAAATTGCTTATTTCCAGATTTAGATTGCTTTAATCCTTTTTTAAACGATATATAACCATATAGTTTTATGAAAAAAATTTTTAAAGTGTTATTTTATTTGTTACTTGCGATTTACATGAACGGTTGTCTGACTTGGCCACCAGGAGATTCCACAGAATCTTGCGGGGTATCAACTAAATCTGAAGCAAAAAAGGCCATAGTAAAGATAACAAGTCAAAATGATGAAGGAAGTAGACAAACGTGTACCGGATTTGTCATTGCACAGAATGAAAAAAATGTTTATATTGTTACAGCTGCTCATGTAATTGAAGGTGATCCAACTCCAAAAGTTCATTTCCCGGAACCAACTTGTGAAACTCTTGATGTAAAGAAAGGGAATTATAAAGCTTCTGGGAAGCATATAGATGTTGCTGTTTTATGGGTTCGCACACCACCAGATAACACATTTTCCCCGTTACCAACGCATTGTATATCGAAAAATTTTGATTTAAACGAGGAAGATAATGTATTTACCTATGACAATTCGTCACAGTATGCAAAATTACATTATTCTTCTCAGACAAACGACGGATACATTTTTAGAGGGGATCAGATAGCTCCTGGCTTTTCTGGAAGTCCTCTTTTAAATCAAAAACATAAAAAACTGCGAGTTGTTGGTATGATTAGTTCGTCTAGTCCAGAAGTAAAATCGGCTGGAATACCACATATTCTTCATTTTATAGAATCTGTTAACCCAGAGATTCTTGTATTGATGAGGAAAGGTTCTACTACTATTCCATCATTCCCAACTTCTCCATCATCAAATGGCAATTCAAATGTAGATAAAAATGGGAAGAATGCTGAGGTTCCTCAGGAAGAGCCTAATTTGCCCGATATGCCAGAAATGCTATCAATTAAAGGTAATTTTGAAATCAGTAAGTATGAAATTACATTAAAACAGTATAAGTATTTTTGTACTCAAACTGATCGTCACTGTCCCGTGTCTCCAGAACCTTGGATGAAAGATAACATGCCTGTTGTTTATGTCTCTTGGAATGATGCTGTTGCCTACACAAAATGGTTAAGTGAAGAAACAGGAGAAACTTACCGTTTACCAACAGCAGAGGAATGGACCTTAGCAGCACAAGGAAGCTCAGAAAGGACAGACTATTTTTGGGGTAATAATCCAAGTCAAGTGTGTCAATATGCTAATGGAGATACAAAAAATAAGCACTCAAGTTTTAAATGTAGCGACAATGATGAGTATCTAGCACCTGTTGATAGTCCTGATTATAAACCGAATGATTTTGGTTTGTATCATATATTGGGCAATGCAGCAGAATGGACAAGTAAATGTACTAAATTTGACAAATGTATAGTACGAGGTGGTTCATGGAGGAGTCTTAAACCAAAGAATTTGTACATTTCAGAAGAACGATCAGAAGAACGAAAAAAAATAAAAACAAACAGTGGACATGAAATTGGGTTTCGTGTAGTTAAAGTAGTTAAAGAGTTAATTAATTAACTTTTTCAATTTGATGTTTTGGGAGCTTAGCCCTTCATTCCCTAAACATCAAAAAAATATTATAGTGGGTGACACATGGATCAAACGATTTTTCAAGAAATTATTTATACACAAACAAATATAGGAAAAATGAGGGTCATTTTTGACCCTTCTATGATGATCTTAGGACTTACACATTGACAGATTTTAACTTTTATGCTCTCGCTTAAATACCAAGGGTTTCATATTGTAACTGATAACTCAAAATCAGATTTTTTACCCTTTTGGTGTGCGATATAGTTTTTAACAAATTGATTTTTATAGAAAATATATTTTTATCAATTTGTCAAAGCGTAAGTCCTAGATACTATAATTACATTTTAGGAGGATCGCATTTATCCTTCTTCCCTTTAGCTTTCATACTTTGATACTCATTTTCGCAAGTTTGAAAATTTTTAGTAAGTGTGTCACACGGCGTAAAATTAAAGTCTACACGCCGATCACTTTCAACATCGGGTAAGTTATCATTGTGCCTTCCATCTATGGCTTCAAAAAAAGCACGCCCTCGTGATATCATTTTAGTTTTTGCATCATGATAATGTTCTGTTATCCGTTTTTTTATAGTTTCTGCACGATTCTTAGAAAGTGAGCAATTGTGGTCAACACTACCTGAGCAACTTGTATGCCCAATAATCGCAAGACACAAGTTTTTTTCTTCTATGTGCATAGCGATTGCCTTTATTTTCACTTCATCTTTTTGTCCATCCTTTAATTTATAGCTTCCAATCTTAAAGTTAAAAAAACTATCAATTCTACCATCAAATTCTATTTGTACAGCAATTAGTTTTTTAAGACTTTGCATTGCAGAGTCAAAATATTCCTTTTTATCTGTATTTTGATACCAATGAAAACTGTTTAGAAAACTTTCTTCATATAATTCTACTAGAGGATTTTTTGGTCGATCTTTTTTTTCTAATAGTTTATCAATTTCATTCTTATAAATTTTATCAGCCTCTTCAAACTTACCGGCTTTAGACAAAGCATATCCTCTCGAAATGCTCTGACTAACCTCTAATTGATTAAAATATTCTGAGCTTACTTCTTCATTTTTATCTAAACTTGAAGCTTCTGCTTCTAGTTTTGAAGAGTAACGCTTTGGAGAAACAAATACGGCTTCCCTCGGTGTTGTATCTATTGATGAAAACGAAGCTTTTGTTACTGCATTTACCAATCTGTTTTTGGAATTTATTCCAGTCACATTTAAAACATATTTTTTCTGGTCAGCATCAGTATTCGATTTGAATAATGCCGGTTGTATGATGTAATCTGCTTGTTTTTCATCGATTATAGAAAATTTTTTACTCTTGTCAAATTTTTTAGTTATTTTCTGTTTAAATTCTTGAGTGTCAAGTACAGTACCAGTACTCGTATTGCGTATCCAATGAATATAAACGTTTTTTTGTTTTTTATAAAAAAAATTTTGCCACGATTTAATATCAGGAACTTCTTTGTCAAGTTGACAAAACAAATCCTCCGCGACAAAGGCAAAACCTTCGTTTTCGTCGCTATAAACAGATTTTTCGTTTTTTTGACAATATTGTTCTTGTTTTATTGCATTTGTCATACACGAAAATAAAGAAATTGTACATATCAAAATAAAAAGTAAATGAATGATTTTCATTAGCTTTAATTCCTCTTTGGTTAGGTTTAAGATGTCAAAGCGTGTTTTTTTTTTAAATATCAAGTAAATGGAAAGGACATACCCGGTTCTTCAGCAATTTGAATCGAATGATTCAAAACTCAAGCGTTTCAAATTGTAACTCAGTCCCCTTCAAACCAAGTTTGACTTGTCAACAGTAAAAACAATATTAAAAATACCAATTATTAAATGAAAATGGAGTTTGGAGTACAAGATTTATCTTGTATTTTGAGCAATTCAGAATGGGTATAAATATAATTAGCTAATCTATAATTTAATTTTTGTTATAAA
>JAYQWI020001364.1:0-3063 GCA_035871815.2 Candidatus Parabeggiatoa communis | reverse complement strand
TAGAATATAAAGTCTTCAAATGTGCTACACCAATTGTACAATCGATATCCGTTTTTGTAGGGTGGGCTGTGTTATTTTGTTGCTCACCGAACTTGATTGATAAGTAATAGCTGAACGTTGAACACTTATAACGGGTACACTGAGCGAATGTTTATTAGACATTATACCGATTAAATTTTGTCACGGAAAAACACGGAAAACACGGAAATATTCCGGCATTGAAGTGTCATTCCGTGGCTTTTAATCATCCCAATGTGGACTACCGGATTTTGGGGAGGGCCATTTTTAATGAGTTGTGAATTATGAATTGTTAATTGAAAATGGTCATTTATAAATCAATAAAAAAGTTAAGTTAAAAGTAATCGCGATCTTATGACGATGCTAAGTAATGATAAAGATGATTTAATGAAATATTTTGTCAGTTTGGTCACAAGTTTTACCGCAAGATTATATGGTTTGCGCAGAAGTAAGCGCAGAACCGAACGCTTAATCAAAGAATTGAATGATGAAAATAATTCGCTCAAGTAAAACCAGCTTGAAGTTTTTAACTGAAAAGAAACGCCAAACCCTTTATGGGGTAATGGATGAATACAGTTGTTTGGTGAATTTATTCATTGAAATGTTTTGGGGTAATGAATTTGCTAAAAAAGACCTTACCAAAGATATTACCAATATACCACATTCATGGCTGACAGCAAGAATGCGTCAATGTGCAGCCAGAGAAGCATTGGGCATGGTGGACGGCGAAAAAACATCAGCTCAAGAAATGGACAGGGAATCGGTAAAACCCCATCATAGCGGTCGAAAAATGATTTTATCCGCCCAAGTTGTCAAGATTGAAAATTCACAATCTAATCAGTTTAATTATTGGTTGGTTTTAACTTCAATCGGACATAAAATAAAAATCAACATGCCGATTAAATCTCATCGTCAGATGAACCCATTTTACAATTGGAAACGTTCAACAACTGTTACTATTCATCGTGAATATGTACAGTTTTCCTTTGAAAAAGAAACCGATAAAAAATTAACCACAGGGAAAAATGTAGGCATTGATGTTGGCATTAATCATCTACTGGCAACCAGTGACCCAGAATTAATTGGTAGTGAAGTTAAACAACAAATCAACAAAATAAAAGCTAAAAAACAAGGTTCAAAAAAGTACAAAACGGCAAAAAAAGCATTATCATATTATTTACATAAAATGGTAAAAGACTATTTTTCACAACATAAAAACTTGCGTTTAGTGGTGGTTGAAAAATTAAAACACTTAAAACGTGGAAAAAGCAAAAACCGAGGTAAAGCCTTTAGAAAGACGCTCAGCAACTGGAACTATAGAGAATTGCTCAATATTATTGAGATGCGATGCGAAGAAAACCGTGTTTCCTTCCGTTCGGTTAATCCCTATAAAACCAGTCAAACATGTCCAACATGCACCCATGTTGAGCGGGAAAATCGTTCTGGTGAAAAATTTTTGTGTCTTCGCTGTGGGTATGAAGAACACGCTGACCTTGTTGGCGCACAAAATATTTTAGAACGATTTCTCAGCGGACAATATGGTGCCGCTTTCAAAGCTGATTGAATACTATTAAATACCATTCAATAAGTAACTATATCAGTTTGGCCCGACGCTTTTCATGATAGGTGGTAAGGGCGCGCTCATATTTAACCTTGACAAAGTACTCGCTTTTAATCCTTTCTTATATACAATCGTTATCATTAAACAGGCCCAGCCATGACGACACCTCCTAAACAGGCTCCTGAACCCATCGCCATCATCGGCATTGGTTGCCGCTTTCCAGGCGGTGCTAATAACGCAGAACGTTATTGGCAATTACTGGTTGACGGCGTAGATGCGATCACCGAAATACCGCCTGATCGCTGGAATATCAATAAATTTTACCATCCTGATCCGCCCAAACCCGGCAAAACTTATGTGCGTTGGGGTGGCTTTGTAGAAAACATAGACCAATTCGATCCCCAATTTTTTGGGATATCACCCCGGGAAGCGGCTCGCATGGATCCCCAGCAACGGCTTCTACTGGAAATCGTTTGGGAAGCCTTAGAAGATGGCGGGCAAGTCCCAGAACAGCTTGCAGGTTCAAAAACAGCTGTATTTGTGGGTATGATGGTCAATGATTATCAGCACCTACAAACGAGTGTGCTGAATCGCAATTTGATTGATGCACAAACCAGTACGGGTATCGCGATGAGTATCGCGGCCAATCGCATTTCTTATGTGTTTGATTTTAAAGGGCCCTGTATCGCACTCGATACGGCCTGTTCTTCGTCTTTAGTGACCGTCCACTTAGCCTGTCAAAGTCTTTGGCAAGGTGACTCTACACTGGCTTTGGCCGGTGGCGTGAATATCATGATCTGCCCTGAAACAACCATTGCGGAAAGTAAAGCCACCATGCTGTCTCCTGATGGTCGTTCCAAAAGTTTTGATGCACGCGCTAACGGTTATGTTCGGGGGGAAGGAGCAGGAATGGTTGTCTTAAAACCTTTATCCAGAGCCTTGGCCGATGGCGATCCCATTTATGCGCTCATTCGGGGTAGCACTACCAATCAAGATGGTCATAGCAATGGTCTCACCGTACCCAACGGTTTAGCTCAGGAAGCCGCCATCCGTGAAGTCCTTGAACAAACGAATATCTCGCCACAAGACATACAATACGTTGAAGCACATGGTACCGGTACGCCAGTAGGTGATCCTATTGAAGCCAATACGCTAGGCCGAGTGCTAGGCCGTTCGCGGCCGCCTGGGGAATATTGTCTCATCGGTTCGGTCAAAACCAACATTGGCCATCTGGAAGGGGCTGCAGGTATAGCCGGCTTAACCAAAGTCGCACTGGCACTCAGTCATGGCCAGATTCCACCTCATCTGCATTTTGAAACGCCCAATCCTCAAATTCAGTTTGAGGCATTACAGGTGCGCGTTCCCACCTCCTTAACACCTTGGCCTGAAAACCATAATGGGCTACCGCGCCTCGCGGGGGTCAATTCGTTTGGCTTTGGGGGCACCAATGCCCATATATTATTGCAAGAATGTAGGGGCGAACC
>JAYQWI020001363.1:0-4745 GCA_035871815.2 Candidatus Parabeggiatoa communis | reverse complement strand
GACGCTTAGGAAGGTTATTACAAAGGCGGTAGAATTACAGTCAATAAAAATAGTTGTTCGATACGCCGTGTGAGGCGAAAGTTTCACGCACGGTTTTGAAGACAAGTCCCTTATGGCGACATAGGGGGCTTAGTTTAATGTCGCCAAGTTAGCTGCGGGATTACATAAGCGCGTTCAGTCAAGTGGTTTGGTTGACTGAAGAATGCGATTGTGTATTTCGAGGAGATTAATTTTACTCTGACCCCAATTATTCTGGCTGAAACCGAAACATAACAAGCCCTAATACATTGTTATATATAGGCCGTTAATTTAAAAGAGCCGCACCCAATTTATTTTCGAGGTTTGTTGGACTTCCTTCGTCAGTCCAACCTACGAGCTACGAGCTACGAACTGTATGCACAATTGGATAACAACATGTATCAAAAAATTAAGTTAAAAGTGCCATTTTCTAAATTTGGATCAGTATTGTTATTTTGTACAATAACAATCATTTCGCAACTTGCCTTTTCTCAAAGTATTTATAGCGACTTAACCGATATATATGATTACCAAAGCCTCAAAGGAAAAATAAATGGACATAATAAATATTTTGGTGATATAAATGTAGTTTTAAAAATGTCTAGAGTTTTTCCAATTTCGACATCTTCAAAACAGCTATCTGATAAACAATCTAGTGGATTGATATCTTTTTTCATGACAGATCGATTCAGATACTATGGATTTTCCTTCCAAAAAGGTATGAAGTTAATAAGGTGTGGAAGTGAAGAATATTGTACAACAGACGATTATATAATTCAGGATATTGATGATGCTAATGTTAATGAAAAATATTTAAAATGGCACAAAAATTTTGTTCTCCTTATGTCCAATAATGGAAAACAAATATATGAACACATAACAGGAACATCTGGATATGATAACTCAATTCCTGTGAGTTTAGTTTTTTCCAAAAACGGTATTTTCGGAATTGCTAGTTTTCAATATTCTAATTGGGATAGAAAGGGAACAGGCCAAATTCTAATTTCTATTGAATTTGATAAAGAAACTAGAAATATTAAAAATGTTCGTCCAATTTATGATACTGGTAACAATTTTATTCGTGCTGTTGAAGCAATAGGTAATATGTTCATAGAATAGTCAGATAGCCGGTGTTGAGTTTGGCTATTTGGTGATTTATGGAAATTATCGCTAAATGGGCCAAGTGACTCAAAGGTGTTGATTTCGTTATATTCATTCCTTAATTAAAGGAGGTAATTTTTAAAATAGCTGTGTGAGTTGGTTTATGTTGCTAACTCTATTGATATGGTAGCCAAGTTGGCGGCATGGTTCACATAAGAGCATTCAGCCAATTGATTCGGTTGGCTGAGAAATGCTGTTATATGTTTCGAGAGAATTAATTTTACTCTGAACTCCAATTATTTGACCCCAATTATCAACTTTAAGTAGTTATGCATACGAAATTTAGAAGGAATGCTATGGATTTAACACTTACAAAAATTACAAACAATGATTTTTTAAAGAAAAGAAGAAACAAAATTTACACTCACTTTTCGGATATAAGCACTACTGGCTCTTATGATTATCTAAGTCAAGTAATCCAACTTAATTCTATTGAAAAAGATCATATAGATGAGCTTATAAAACGCTCGAATGACTTTGATATAAATCATTATAATATTGCAAAGAAAATATTTCCCTTATTGGCTCACGAACAAGCACACTGGATTGATAATACCTCGACCTTATGGGGCTTTGAATTTTTAGAAAAAGTATATGACACTCTTAGTATAAGCGCATCAGATCAGGTTAATGAGTTTCACAAAAAGAAATCTCTATATGATGAGATTCAGTGTATAAGATACCCAAAATATTATTCAACTACTGGTAATTCTACGGGAGATAGACCATGGAAATACCAGTATTCCGTAGGTAAATTGTTTGATCGTTCTGGAAGATTGTCTGAATATCCAATATTCTTTACAAGGTTTAACGATGTTTATGATCAACTAATATCAAGAGAGCCATTTGCACTTTGTGCATTGCTTGAGTCTTCTGCTACACACCAGGAGCTTTTGACAGAAATTTCTCTAATGCAAATGTTAAATAACAATGAATCAATGGTAGAGGAAAAGCTACTAGTGCTTTGTCACAGCTAAAAATTAGGGTTGGCATATTCCGTAAATGTTGTGGTATATTGCAAGAAAATACGGAGTTTTTCCATGCAAAAGAAATACATTGTCCGCCTTTTACCTGAAGAACGTAAACACCTGAGTGAAGTTATCAAGAAACTAAAAGGAAGTGGTCAGAAAGTTCGTCGAGCTTACATTTTGCAAAAAGCAGATGCAGATGGCCCAAACTGGATAGACCAACAGATTGCCGAAGCCTTTTCATGCCGAATAAAAACGGTTGAAAACATTCGCCAACGGTTTGTCGAACAGGGTTTTCAGCAAACATTGGAAGGGAAAAAGCGAGAGCAGCCCCCCACGCCTAAAGCATTGAATGGAGAACAGGAAGCAAAAATCATCGCCACGCGTCTTGGCCTGCCACCACCCGGCTATGCTAACTGGACACTACGTCTGTTGGCGTGTTGTGTGGTCGAACTGGAAATTGTTGATTCAATCAGTCATGAGACCCTCCGACGAACATTAAAAAAAAACGGTATGACTCAGCGCAAAATAGCTTACTGGGTCATTCCTCCAAACAGCGATGCTGAATTCGTGGCAAATATGGAAGACGTTTTAGAAACGTATGAACGTCCTTACAACGTTCATCATCCGGTCATTTGTATGGATGAACAACCAGTGCAACTGATTAAAGAAACTCGTCAACCCATTGCTGCCACAAGGAAAAAACCCAAGCGTGTTGATTATGAATATGAGCGTGCCGGGACAGCCAGTATTTTTATGTTTACCGAACCATTGATGGGGTGGCGTAATACTACTGCACGACCTCACCGAACCAAAGTAGATTGGGCATTTGAAATGGCTTATTTACTGGAAGAACGCTACGCTGACCGTGAAAAAGTTACCTTAGTTTGTGACAATCTTAATACCCATACCAAAGGAGCTTTTTATGAAGCCTTCAAACCTAAGCGTGCACGTGCCTTAGTTCGCCGAATTGAGTTTTGTTACACACCCAAGCATGGTAGTTGGTTGAACATTGCTGAAAATGAATTGAGTGCCATGACTCGACAATGCCTTGCTCGTCGCATTGGCAATATTGAAACCTTGCAGAATGAAATTAAAGCATGGTCAACTGACGTAAACAACAAACAACGCGGCGTTGATTGGCAAATGAAAATCAGTGATGCTCGGAGAAAACTGAAGTCAGTTTACCCTAAAATTAAGTGTTGACAAAGCACTAGGTGAGAAATATATGTCTAGGCTATATGATAAGAATCTAACAGAATACAGTGTTGCAGCTCATAAAATATCGAATGAATTGATTTTTAATGATCTTTTAAAGGCATACGAGTTATCTGCGAGCTTATCTCATTTATCACTCAATTTCTTAACAGATTATTTTAAAAAAATTAATCCTGAGGCTATTTACGGAAAAGGCCATCCTTTTATAGATGGACTCAAAATATCACTAAAATATAAAGACAGAGCTGCATTGTATATGCTTTTGTGTGATGCAATTTCACTAAGACATAAAGTCACACCAGTTGATAGAGGAAATCTTAAAGAAACTATAGAGTCAATCCTTTTTGAATTATTTTATATTTCTTTAGAGGAGATGACTACAAAAATAGAAGAGCGGATGACCAAAATATCAAAAAAAATCTGTAGTAAATATCATGATGACTATTCATGTAATTTATTATCAACTGGAGTTAGCCGATTCCAAAATATAGGCATAATGGCAGAGGGTTTATACCCATTTGAAGAGTTAAAAGCTCCAGGTGCTATTCTTGGAGATGATTATTATTTAAATCCCTATAGGTATAGGGATGTAAATTATGAGGATAGATATTTGAATAACCAAAGTTTCTTTGAGCGTTTAATATCATTTTCAGAAGCGTGCATCTATAGTGCATAACTTAGCAGAAAAGGGGTCAGAAAATAATTGGGGTCAGAGTAAGATTAATTCTAAGTCTTGAGCAAACCAAAACCTATTCGTGTTAAATTAATTATTTGTTGGACTTCGCAAGCTCACTTCAATCTACTCGTGCTATATAACCATAAACAGGAAAAGAATATGTCTGATAATACTTCTCAAAAGAAATCAAAGTTAAAATTCATAATGTCAGCTATTGGAGGATGGATAGCTTTTTTATCAACAATCATTGGCTTGTTTGTTTTCATTACCGGCAAGAGCGATTTACCTTCTTTATTGTCTTCTGCAAATATAAGTACCCATCCATAAGTTTTTCGGTATATTGACGACGAAAACGATTGTTTTTATTCATTTTATTTTTGAAAAATTTATGAACGGGTACTTATCAGTCTAATCTGCGTTCTATCCTCAACATTGATAATCAGTAGATCGAGAACAAATAAAAGCAAAATAAATTTTGCACTCCAAGCGGGGGCAAAATAAATTTTGCACTCCAAGTGCAAAATCCTTTTCAATCTACTGATAATATTTAAAACATAATGAACTTTGAACTATTAGCCACTGATGGCCTTGCCCGGTGTGGGTATTTATCTTTAGCACACGGTATTGTCAAAACACCGGCCTTTATGCCGGTAGGCACTTATGGCACTGTGAAAGCGATGAGGCCTGAACAAGTTGATAACACG
>JAYQWI020001362.1:0-3467 GCA_035871815.2 Candidatus Parabeggiatoa communis | reverse complement strand
TATGTCGGGCCTCGTTCCTATGAGATTGACTTCGTCTATGTATTTGTATGTATTAGCTGTTTTTTGGAAATCATGCCAGCATTTTTGCCACAAATCAACATCAAGCAAACTAATAACTGTCGTTTCTCCTTCATCACCCTTATCTAATCCAACATCAATATGGACTCCCCCAATGTCGGTGAGAATATATCGGGCATGAAATTTCTCACCCGGCTGTTTTTCCTCCCAACGAATTAACGTGAGTTGTAAATCTTTTGGAATAATTTTAGGTAGTTCTTTTTCACAGGTTTCTTTAAAAAACGGATTGTTACTTTTTGCTTTTAAGGCATATTCGCAACGCGCTAATTGATGCCCCGCCTCAGTTGCTGTTTTAAGAAACGCTTGTAAAGTCATGCGCCACCGTGACGTTTCCGGTCCAAAATGAGGATCAACGAAAAGTATTTCACGGCTATTTTGTAATAATACTGATACTGAAATAGCGAGTGCCTTTGGTGTTCTCGGAATAGATTGATTGCGCTGAACTTTGAAAAGAGGAACATCTTCTTCAAGCTCGGTTTGGATAGTATCATAAATAAGGATATCTTCACGTTCATTGGGATTATTATTGGCAATGATAGCATGAAATTTCTTGAGAGATTGTTGTTGTTCTGCATTTTCTAACCAGGTTTGATTAGCATAATATTTACGTCCAGAGGCAATAATTGTTTTTTCCCTAGCCATTTGACGCAATCTTTCTTGAATCAGACTCTTTTCTCGATCAGGTTGATCCTTACAAGCCGCTTCTACCATTTTTTCCCATCGTTGTGGTTTGTTACGCAATATTTCTTCAATCCGACTCTTTTCTCGATCCGGTTGATCCGCACAAGCCGCTTCTACTTCTACTATTTTTTCCCCTCGTTGAGGTTTTTTAGGAAATCTGGAAATTAAACGTCCATGGGGTACCCCAAATTTATTGGCTATAAAAGTCAAGGATTTTAAGTCAGTAATGACTTTTGGATCAATTGCATATTCAAATAACACTCCAAAACTCCTCTTATCGTAAATGGGTTAATAGAAAAGTTCGTCGGATCGTTCTCCAAAAAATCCTTGTGGCCATCGATCAATAAATTCACCGGTTTTATCAATCCTAATTGGCTTTAACCTAATACCTTTTTCAGTTTGTTCGACATGAATCACCGCAACTTGGTTTGGTTGTAGTGGGAGTGCGTGGGTTGGAAGTGCATCTTCAGTCGTTTCCCCAATACGCCGCAATAACCTTAGCATTAAATGTTCACTATGGGTTTCCAGTAAAAAACTCTGATCACCGTTGGAAATCTGGTGAATGAAAAGATCACCGAGTTCTACCTGAATAGCCGGGTGGGTATGCAATTCAGGTTGTTCAATGGCAATTATCGACGCATCGGTATCCAAGGCAGCCACGACAACCGGTAGCACTTGAGAAAAACCAATACCCACATCCTGCGGTAGCATTTCAAGTCCAGTCATTGTTTCCAGCAGCATAAGACGCTGGCGGATTGGCATTTTATCTAAGCCGGTATTAACGTTTTTAATCTCCCCAACCGGTGTTTCTTGGTAATTTTTCATAAACAGGCTATAGCCGGTATTGAGACGATCCTTCATCCATCGGCTCACTTCCTTCAACAATGCCGGATTTTTTCGATACAAAGTATGCCAAGCCGCTGAACCGTCTGCCCAGTCAGCCTCGTTTTTAGATAAAACGATTTCATAATTTCTGGGCGGGATTTTTCTAAACGGCCCCAAATGGCGAAAATGCTGAATAATACCATTTAGGACTTTACTGGGTCCTAGCACCAACTGATTGAATATTAAGTCTAAATCAAAATCTAAAGCGATCCGTTCTTCATCCTGTTGGACTTTGTAGAGTTTATCCAAGGGGGGTAAAGCGGATGATAAATCCTCTATAAAAATTTCCTGCCATTCTGGCTTTGAACCAAAATTATTGGCATATAAAGGGTGAGTGAGATTAAGAAAAACAGCGGGCTTTACTTCATCTCCTGACGTAAAGAGTTTAGCAATTTCATGATCATTAATCGCCACTTTATGCGAAGTCATAACCGGCTGATTTTTGGATTGATTCCAACCGATAGTCAATTCAAGCCATACGGATTTAATTCTTTGGCTTAATTCGGTATTTTTGCGTAAAGTACCATAGCCGGGTAAATCAATTTTCGCCAAATCAAGATAAAATCGCATCACAATGGGCAGGTTTAAATCACGATTATGCACAAAATTTTTAAAGCCCCCAAGTTCAATCACTTCACCACCATAAAGGGTATAATCAGGATTGAGATTTTGACGCTCTAAAATTTCCCGTGCATAATGGATTGTCTGCACAAGGGTACTTTTCCCAGAACTATTAGCACCAAAAAGTAGTGTGATCGGTTTTAAGTCAATCCGTACTTCGTCACCGATACCTTTAAAATTTTGTAGTGCAATGGCAGTAATAGACATCCCAAAATCTCCAAATCAATATGATGAAACTCACCCTATCGGATCAGTAAAAATCAATTAGTTAGCGTGAGTTTCATAGAAAAAAATAGGGTAACTACCCTAAAGGGTTATATTTTTGATATTCAAAAAAATAGTGAAGACGACGGGCAACCACAAGGGATTGTCCCTACATCTTATTGGATATCGTAGGGGCAAGCCCAATTTGGTTGCCCTCTTAAAAGATCAAAATCGCTGCGATTCAGCACACGCAAAATGTATATTATTTTTTCAAACTTTTTTCAAACTACACAAGCTTAACAAGTAAAATTAGTAATTCCCAATCCGCCTAAGACTTTTTCCCAATTATCAAAAGGTAAATGCGCTAAAACGGTGTGTTGCCGTAGTCGCTGGCTATATTCCAGTAACGTATTGATGTTGAAAGCATATTCATTCTAACGGGGCTAAACATAATAGCAAGTGTATATCAAAAGCCAATGGTTGAGAGGTTTGGGGATCGTTTAAAGTTTCCCAATGTAAACTGTGAAATGCCGGTGATCCAATAATTTCAATTAGCAATTCTTTGCCGTGTATGATTTTTTTTTGCGCCTCACGGTAACGTGCAGAAAGCTCATAATCACTTTTAAACACTTGCTCAAATAATTGTGTACCACATTTTTTAATGCTGGCTGCAACTGATTTTGCCCTTTCCTTATCTTCATCATCAGGATCATGGGGGTATTTTTTAAAATACCATTCTAAATCAGATAGTTGCTTATTTGAGCAGGGATTATTGATGGTACACTGAAACTCGTCTTTGTTGAAACTGACGGTTGCCCGGTACTCATTTTGAGCGTTGTTGGATTGTTCGCGGATGATGATGGTTGTCATGGTTTTGTATTGTATTGTAGTTCAAAAGAATCATTTTACAATTAAGGGCGAATACATAAGGGCGAACACATAAGGGCGAACGGGGTCATTATCAGTCTTGGCCTTCGCAAAATAAATTTTGCACTCCA
>JAYQWI020001361.1:0-10883 GCA_035871815.2 Candidatus Parabeggiatoa communis | reverse complement strand
TAGGGAGAGACAAAAAAAGTGTTCGACCAAACAAAATCATCGGCCTTATGGCCGACTACATTTTTGATAGGAATTTGGCTTTTATGTTTATCCCCAGCCACCTATGCTAATCCTGGATTAGATTGGCTAACGGCGCAAGCTGACTCGGGTAGTATAACTACCGCAGCTGATGTTGCAACAGCCTATCAATCAACTGCTGAGGCATTAAATACTTTTCATGTACTTAGTGAAACCCCACCGCCGGAAACTCAGAATGCATTACAGTTCATTAATACTGAGTCTTACCGTAATACTGAAAATCTTGCCCGCCAAATCATTGCTAACCTTGACGCTGGTAACGATGTCTCTGTGCTAGTCAATGAACTCATCGCTTCACAAAATGATAATGGCGGTTTTGGGGAGTTATCGGGCTACAACAGTACGGTATTAGATACCGCATTTGCACTGACTGCCTTAATGAAAGCAGGCATAAATAGTGCCAACGTGATGGGAGCGGCTATTGCTTTCTTATTAACTGAGAATCAACATCCTGATGGCGGTTTTGCATTGGATGGGGCTAATGAGAGTTCGGTTTATGTGAGCGCTTTGACCTCTTATGCATTACAACAATTCCTATTTACCTATAATGTCTCTGCCAATGTTGATGCCGTTAATAACTATCTTTTCCAAAGCCAACTGGCTAATGAGGGATGGGAAACCGATTGGGAAACCGCACTGGCTTTGCTTGCTGTCGTGCCAGTGACGACTGATACGAGTCGCTATGCCACGGCAGTCGATATCTTAAAAGCGCATCAAAATGAAAATGCGGCCTGGGGAAATGATGTCTACGCGACGGCACTGGCACTCAGAGCCTTGCACAACGTCGAAAATCTCCCCTTTCCCGTTGATCCCACTCATGCCACTTTCACCGGTCGTGTCGTAGACGATAATACCGGCCTTCCCCTAACAAGCGTTATTGTGGCCTTGGAACAAGTGCCCGAAATGCAAATTGCCACTGACATTGATGGCAGCTTTACTCTTCTTAATATCATCCCCAACCCCTACACCGTGAATTATCAATTGGACGGTTACAATACTGCTTTCCAGTCAGTCACCGCACAAACGGGACAAATGCTCAATTTGGGCACCATTCGTCTTGGCCCCTTACCCGATGTCGGCATTATTGCTGGCACCGTGACTGATGCTAATACGGGACAACCCATTGCTAACGCATTAGTAGAAATCACCGGGGACACGACACGTTCTGCCACCACTGATAACGTTGGTTATTACCGTATCGTCGAGTCACCCGGCCAAATAACGGTGACCATTTCAGCTACCGACTATGATTCAATCAGCGTAGTCGGCACGATTGTCGCCGGTGTCACCTTAAGTTTTTCCCCAGCCTTAAATTTAGTCGGCACAACGCCCAGCGATCCAGAGGTGACTGTCCAAGGAAGGGTTGTTGACGGTGAGACAGACAATCCCTTATCTAATGCTTTAGTGACTGTAGTAGGAACCCCTCATACCATTCATTCTGACAGCCAAGGTCGTTTTTCGTTGAGCGACATTGATGCCGGTGGACTCACTATTGATGTTTCTCTTGAAAACTATCGAACCGTTCGGTTTGAAACGTTAGCATCACCCAGTAGTACGGTAGATTTAGGAACCGTGCGTTTGTCTCCTGCCATTGCCGCTTCTACGACGACAATCATTGGCATCGTATCGGAAATGGGAACCGGCTCGCCTATCGCCGGGGCTACCGTGAGTGTGACTGGACTGGATAATAGCCGTGTCGTCACTTCAGCCGAGGGTAGTTACCGTATTGAAAATATCACCACTCTCGAATTGACGCTCGCAGCAACGGCTACCGGTTATCTTGGAAGTCATCAAGATATCACGCTGCTTGAACATGGCACGGTGACCGTGAATATTCCTCTGGAAACCGTCGTCGTCAATGACTTAGCGATCAGTGATCTCAGCACCGCTCAGTCAAGTTACCCAGCTTATTCAAAGGTACCCATAACCGCCCAGTTTAGCAATGGAGGCAGTGAGCCTAAAGCGTTGCAATTGATGGTGAAAGTTGTTAATGAGTTGGGACAGACTATCAGTTATCAAGCCATAGCTCATGCGGATTTACCAGACGACATCGCGGATTCTATGTTAACCGTGCCAGCCGGGGAACACATTTTGACCGAATTGGATTGGAACACCAATCGTTTCCCCCCGGGGACTTACGAAGTCATCATCCAAGCGCATGATCTCGCCGTCACCTCACGATCACTGACAGAACGTTCAGTTATACTCAATATTGAGCCAACCCAAGTGGTCAACGTGCTGGTGGAGCCAGAACCGCGTTTTAGCTATTTCGGAGCCACAGAATCGATTACTTTCCAAGCGAAACTGGAAAATCGTTCTAACATGAATACCGAAGCTATCATCACTTCGACTTGGGCCGATCCAGAAGGCACGGTTTTGAGAGAAGACACGATAACGGTTGCTTTAACCCCAGAAGAAACCCGTAAAAACGTCACACTGGCTGAATTTTCTCATGACTTTGCACAAAGTGGTCAATATCCACTGGCAATTCAAGTCAATGGTACACAAGCTGGTAGTGCCAATGGACTGTCGATCTCAGTTGCCCCAGGTGTCCGTATCACGCCCAGTGAAGACATCGCACCCACAACTGTTGTCCCCGATGGTGACAAACGTATCCGTATCAATATCCAACTGACAGGAGTTGAAGAAGGATGAAACTTGATAAATGCTCTGACTTAATCCGTCGGCGATCACTTATCGCCCTTGCTTGGTTAAGCAATCTCTTATTGCTGCTATCACTGACAATAGCCATGCCTACCGTGTCCGCAGTCGAAATGATTCGAGGACTCGGAGGGGATGCTGATGTTGGCGACTTAGCAATGGGTCGCAATGACGATGGCTCATCGGCCCGCAAAATGCTGGGAACCGGTTTTCCTCACGGCATTAACTTCTTTGGGGAAACTTATGATTCTCTGTATATTAACAACAATGGCAATGTGACTTTTAATGGGCCAGTAAGCGGTTTTACGCCCGTCTCATTTCCAGTCTCCTCTCAACCCATGATAGCCCCCTACTGGGGTGATGTCGATACCCGCTCAAGTAATGTACCTGATCCGGTCCAAAACAATGTGTACTACAGTACGGTGTTGGCAAATCAATTTATCGTCACTTGGTTCTACGTGGGTTATTACTCAGTTGGCACGGACAAACTGAATGCTTTCCAACTTATCCTCACGGATCGAAATGATCTCGCCCCAGGCGATTTTGATGTGGAATTCAGGTATGAACAACTGGAATGGACTACCGGCAGTGCCAGTGGTGGTTCTGGAGGGCTCGGTGGTGTGCCCGCTCAAGTCGGCTTTGATGCCGGTGATAGAACCCATTTTTACAAACACCCCGATTCAATGACGGCCGAGGTGCTCAATTTAATCAACACCAGCAATGTCGGTGAAGAGGGCGTTTGGCGTTTTGAAGTCCGTAGCGGCATTATCATTCCGCCAAACAATATCCTAAGCGATGTCAACGTCACCGTGACTATGCCAGTGACTGATCTTGATATCGAATTGACGAGTTTCGCGACTGAACCATTCAGTATTGATATAGGCACTGAACAAACCCTCGTCAAATGGCATTTTGAAACCTTTGCCGCCGATCAAGTCAAGGATTTAGGGTTTGACATCACCCTGCGAAATCCCGTGCAGGGAGAAGAACGAGTCATAACCTACGTGTTAGCATTGAGTTATCTGGATATTAATGGTAACCCCGTTTACACGGAACTCGGGCCACAAAGCGTGACAGTATTGCCCTCAGTTTACCAACTCAATATCGACACAGATAAAACAAGCTATTCCGTCGAAGAACCGATTGATATCACCTATAAAATCAGTAACTTAAGTACCTTCGCACAAGAAGCCGATATACACTTCTCAGTACAAGATGCCAACGGAAACTTAGTTGCTGATCTAGGGACGCAATCTCAAGTCACCTTGGGTGCTGAAGCCAATCTGGTTTTATCGGAACCCGACTTCTTTACCGGTACCCTGTATGCCGGTCCATACCAAGTTGTGATGGCAATGCTCGATAACACGGGGCAAACCGTGATGAGTGCCACCACGGCCTTCGAGATTGTTGCACCAATAATCGATAAGGTGGCAGCAGTGATGACCACCGACAAACCGGTTTATAACCCCTTAGAAACGGTTCATATCCAAAATCGCATTAAAAACACAGTCCCCAATGCCATTGTGGATGACTTAACAGCGATAACGACCATTTATGCACCGGATAACAGTGTCTTTTGGAGCAACGAGAAAGCCGTACCCCAACTACTGCCTTCACAAATTGAAGATCAAAATCATGCCGTACCACTGGGCCAAGCCGTGCCGGGTAACTATCACCTGACTTTAGTTATCCAAGATGCTCAAGGCCTTGAAAAAGCGGCCTCTTCGACGGACATTGAAGTGCAATCCACGGCAGAAACGGGTTTTGGACTGGTTGGCAAGCTCAGCGCCACACCCACAATCGTGTTGAAATCAGAGCCGGTCAGTCTCACTGGTCAGATAGAAAACCTAGGTAATGCCACCGTTCAAGATTTACCCCTGGTTTTGTCCATTATCGATCCGGAAGCAGAAGAAATGGTTACCCAATGGACAGAAACCGTTCCTAGCTTAATCGTTTCAGGTCAATACGAAATAAGCCAAGATTGGCCCGTCTTGGGTGACGTTGGCAAAACCTATGTGGCGACGCTTGGTGTCCTTAAAGCTGAAGGTGAGACTCAAATTCTAGCCACAACTTCCTTTATCATTGCAGATAGAATTGAATCGACGTTTGAGCCAGGTACAAAAGGCCGCTTATTGATTCTACTGGATAAAGAAACGGCCCCTGATAACGACCCACACGGCCCGAAAACCGCACCGACTCTCTCAGCACAAAGGGCTTTCCTAGAAACCTTATTAAAGAGCCAAGGTTGGTCTTACACGATTGTCACTGATGAACAAGCCTTTACGCGTGAACTCAGAAGTGGTGGCTACATCGTCTATGCCCTGTTTTCGGAACAACAAAAACTGAAGGAAGCGATCCAAAAAGAACTGAGAGAGGCCGTTTATAGAGGCGAAGGTTTAGTCATAGCCGGTGCCCATGATAAACGCCATCACTTTGATGAGGTATTGGGTATCAAGTACAAAGGCAAGTACACAAAAGCCAGTGCTTTTATTCTAGCCGAGGATTCGCAGACAGAAGCCGTAACCATTCCTTTTGCTTTTTCTGATCACGTTTTGCGGGCAGAATTAAAAGGAGCCTTGTCACTTGGCACATTCCAATTAGGCCATAACACAAGCTGTCTGTCAGATGATGACGATGACGACGATCATCATTCTCAGTTGCGACGCAAGAAAAATGGCGATGATGACGATTCTCGGAGTGCCCGTGATGATGACGATTCTCGAAGTGCCCGTGATGATGACGACGATTCTCGAAGTGATGATGACGATGATTCTCGAAGTGAACGTGATGATGATGATTCTCGAAGTGAACCTCATTGCGATAAGGGCAGTCAATTGGCCATGTCTTTCCATGAATATGGCATTGGCAAGAGTCTCTATGCCGGCTTTGATCTGTTAGCTCAAGCCACAGCCTCTGGAGAAAACAGTGCCTTTGCTGACCTACTGCTCATGGCCTTAACCAACGTTCATCCCGAACCTTGGCAACAGACAATAGGTAGCGTCATTCCTCTTGAACTCAATTTAACAAATCAAGGAAGTGCACTATCCGGTCAAGTGCTGATTTACTTGCCAGAAGACACCAGCTTGATAGCGCCTTTAAACTTAACGTTTTATGAACTCGAATTAGCCCTGATTTGGCCCTTTGAACTCGATGCGAATCAGACAGCCCAATTAGCCTTTTGGTTGCGCTTACCTTGGGTAGAAAATAGCGTCTCCCTTGACACGCTCATTCAAGTCGGCACAGCGCCAAACTATCAAGACTATGACCACTTTAATTTTGAGCTTCAAGTCCAAGCCCATCCTTGTTTACCAGAAGCCTTAGCCTTGTTGACCAGCTTGAAAGACGAAAACAAGGCCTATGCTAAAGCGCTGAAGTACAGCCAAAAGGCAGCGGACTTAATCCAACAAGGAAAAGACGATAAATCGCTCAAAGAACTCGTCAAAGCGATTGACGCTTTGCGTCAGAGTGACGCACCAGAAGCACACACACTCCGAGTCATGCTAGGCAATGCTATCCGCAATGTAGGGGGCGTGATCTTTCTCACGCAATAACCGGCGTCACAATTGATAGAAACCTGAGCCTTTTCAAGAAGGGCCTGAAGAATGAGCTTGTCCTTCTTGAAAAAGGTTAAGGGGATATCAACCTTTAAAACATCAATAAAACCAAGGAGTTATAATCGTTATGATGGAAAACAACAGTGCCTATTCACCTTTGATGAGGATAATAGCCACCATCATTCTCATCACATTTACGATGCTCATCTTAGAGCCCACTGCCATGGCAGCACAGGTTCTACATAAAGAGCATCAACAAGCGAAGGCGCAAGCCGCGCAAGAAGAAGCAGCCAAACTCGACCAAACCCTGGAAACCGTCGAAACGACTTTGACAGCCTTGCAAGAAAGTTTGTCAATCGAATTGCAAGAACCGGCATCAGCCAAATTGCAGGGCGGTGCATTAGCTGACAATCGTTTAGTCAGTGTCGATCTGAGTCAGGTGCAAAAAACCGTTATGGGCTTAAAACAACAAGTCCTCAACTTAGATCAATACGTCGAAGCTGACTTTGAAACGACAGAAACGCATATAAGCCTGCAAAAATTGCCAAGCGACATTCATCAACGTCATCTTGATGCCGTCACGGCCTATCGTCAAGAAATGGCAACCTTGTTAGCTAACCTTGACGCAATCATTGCGTCTAAAGATAAGGGGCAATTGCGCCAGAAAAACGAAAAGGCTCTGAAACACCTCAAACCATTCAAGCGGAAGAAACACGCACCGTTTGATCCGAATCAATTGCCACACCACAGTTTAAAGCCGGTGAAGGATAATAAACCCAAGACTCGCAAACAAGAGTTTTTGGCGGCCGGATTCTATGACACACCGACAGTCAAACTGGCCGCATTAGGTGATTTTCAGTTCGATAAACTCACAGGGGCTAATGATCCCGCTTATTTAGCTGAAACGGTTGAAGTCCAACTCTCACCAGCTATTATGGACAAGGCAGAAGAGTTACAGTACGATCCGATTAAAATATACAATTTCGTTCGTAACAACGTCAATTGGCTACCCACTTGGGGTGCGATTCAAGATGCCGACTTAACTTTATCAAGTTTGCAAGGTAATGCAACAGATATCTCTAGTTTATTGATTACTTTACTAAGAGCCTCAAATATCCCTAGTAGATATGTCCACGGCACAATAGAAGTACCGGCCGATAAATTTGCCAATTGGGTTGGTGGATTTTCGGATATTCGTGCCGCTGGCATTCACGCTGCTTCGGGTGGTATTCCAGTAAGTAGTGTGACTTCGGGTGGGGTAATAAAACACTTCCGTATGGAACATATTTGGGTAGAAGCGGCTATTGACTTTTTTCCTTCGCGTGGTGCCATCAATCGTTCTGCCGATAGCTGGGTATCCTTGGATGCCAGTTATAAGCAATACGACTATGTGAGTGGTTTGGATTTTGAGCAGATTGCACCGATTGACCAAGAAACATTAGTTGATGCCGTTATAGCCAGTGGTACTCAAAATGAGCTTGAAGGTTGGGTGACTGGATTTGAGGGTGCCATTTTGACTAATGCTGTAAATGAAAGAGTGAATGTACTAAAACAATACATTCAAACTCAATCACTTGAACCAACAGCTATTTTTGGTGGAAAAAGCATCCAACAATTAAACACGCCTACCCTACCTAGTTCTATTCCAAATAGGATTGCTGTTGTGGGGGCTCGTTATGCTGAAGTGAATGAGAATTTGCGCCACAAAGTCACATTTGACTTTAATAGTCTGACTGATAATATACTTGGCGATGGTGAAAGAGTGACCTTTTCCATAGCAGAACTAAACAGTCAAAGGGTCACACTAGGTTTTCGTCCCGCAACGACGGCTGATGAAGCGACACTCAACTCTCTTCTACCCAATGCTGAAATTACTGATCTTAGCCAACTTCCTCAAAGTATTCCGAGCTATCTTGTTGATGTCATACCAGAACTACGTGTTAACGGTAATCTAGTGCATTCTGGAACGCCAACAACAATGGGTTCTGAGCAGAATTTTAACTTTTCTATTTACACACCCAATTTTGGTACTAAGCCATATTCGTCTCCAGTGGTGGCAGGTTCATACTTGGGTGTCGTTGTCATTGGGGGAAGTCTTTCAATTAAAAAAATGGAGGACTTAAAGACAGCTTTAGAAGAACGGAAGTCGGCTTGGGAAGCAGGAGAGGTAACCAATTTAAACCGTGAAACACTCTTGGGTGATCTATTCTTTTCCGGTATTTTAAGTTATTTTTCACAATACTACGGTATGGCAAGTTTAGATGCTCAAGTTTCAGATATTGTCTTCCAATTAATGCCATCACTTGGCACTTATGGCTCAGTACCAAAGGTCTCATACCTTTTTGGTCTACCACGTACTGTCACAGCAGGTGGCGTGGAAATGGATCTTGATAGAGTGGCTTCCGTGGTGACTGCAAAAGATGGTATGACTGACAAGGAATTCCAATTTAGCTTTAGAAGCGGACTAACGTCATCAGCACTTGAACATGCCGTTCCTGAGCAAATGTTTTTTAAAGAGGATCCGAATGCTGAGGGAATTTCGGCTGCTAAGGCTTTATATCTTGCCAATGAACAAGAAATTCCTATTTACCATATTCGTGCGGAAAATGCTTCTGAAATTATTCCGCAACTTCAGCTTAGCTCTGAAGTCATGAATGAAATTCAAACCGCTATAGCAGTTGGTAAAGAAGTTATTACACACAAATCGTCCATTACGGTTCCCGGCTGGAGTGGAGCCGGTTATATTATTTTTGATCCGGAAACTGGAGCGGGCGCTTTTAAGATTGGTGGCGGTATGAATGGAGGATACCTCGTAGCTACATTTGCAGGAATTATATCTGCATTACTTTTTGTTTTTGGTGTTTTGATATTAGGTACAGGAATGCTCTGGATTCTAGGATTATTCTTTGGAGCGGCAGGTATTGTCGTTTTAGCTGGTGTTTTTTTAGTCATGATAGGCATCGCATACTTAGCACTTTCTGCTTATCTATATCATCTTGCTGTAGAAATCGACTCTGAGGTAGCAAACAAGGCTGTTGCCTTTGGACTGGCTTTAGCAGGTATTATAGGTTTGTTGAGTGGTCTTTCAGCCTATGTAATTGCAGCTATTCTTGCTGTATATGCTCTAGTAGATACATTGCTTGCGTTGATCCAAGAGTTGGCATCTAAATTAGGAAAACTCATTAACATACTTCGTCGTTTTGCAGTAAACAGACAAAGATACACCATAAGATTTGTTGCTGCTTAAAACTTATTGGAGTGAGTCATTCGTCAGCAGT
Source organism: Candidatus Parabeggiatoa communis (assembly GCA_035871815.2). Classification (GTDB taxonomy): domain Bacteria; phylum Pseudomonadota; class Gammaproteobacteria; order Beggiatoales; family Beggiatoaceae; genus Parabeggiatoa; species Parabeggiatoa communis. Next base: position 1,312 of record JAYQWI020001361.1, on the reverse strand, counting down.
TACGAAAGCAGGTTTGCAATTTCTTCTGTTTAGCCGCTGTCGTTATAAAATATTGATGATAGGGTTGTAACTAAGTGTTAAATTTGCTATAAAATGAGCCATCATTTTTCACTCTAACATGATTTATAAATACTATTTTTTAAAGAAATAGTCTTTGTAGTTTGCCTAAAAGTAATACTGTAAAAATAGTGGTTCTTAATTTCCAAGAATTAAGAAAGCTCAAACTAAAGTTTGGACTCCAAAATAACTACTTTTTTAGCTGACACTACCTGGCTATTTATCATGGAACAAAAATAGAATGAAAAAAACCAAGAAAAATTAACCCAATTTAACAACTCAGTTTGCAACCCTATTGTGGTCTAAGTAAGTTATGACTACACCCATTTATTAAAAGCAAAATTTCAAAAGTTTTCTGAGTATGAATAATATCTGCTGGATTCTAAATCTCATTTTCCCTGTACACTCTTTCGCAGACAAGATGTTTATTGGATTAATTCTGTATTCTATAGGAATACGCTATTGCCATAATCAACCTGTTCCAACAGCAAGCTCAAAATTTATAATGGGAGCTGGAGCTATAGTAGTGGGCATATCGTTAGAATTAAGCTTTGAAAAAATGATGATGGTAATAACTCAACATAGCTTCATAAGTTCTTTAATCTCTATACTTATCTCAATAATGCTATCAGTCGGATTGATAAAATTAGGGCTTTGGGAAAAATCAAGGCACTATCTTGGACAACTCATGAATAACAAAACCTTTTTGTGGATATATTTGAGTTCCATTATAGGATTGATGGGGCTATTTTTCTTCTGTTATTTATCGACACGGTAATCACTTACCTTTAGCTATTAGGCAATTTAGAAAATATCCTTGTGTTAAAAAACAAGGGTCAAGTGCAGGCATGCCTGATAAAGCTTTTAAACCCTTGCAAAAGCAGGGCAAACATCCGCATTTTGAACCCAACAATTTGCCCTTCAGCATTCCCGATGGCAAAAAAGTACGTCCACTGGTAGAAGATGAAAAAGAGCTGAAAAAGTTGTTTTCAGTCGAAGTCGCTCCCATCAAAGTGGCCACCACTACCTTGTTGCCGGAAATGTTGACCGTTGCGGCGGCCCCAGCTGCCAGTTATTTGCAACCCACCACCGACGTGCAGATCACCCCAGAAATTCCTTCATTAAGTTATACCTTAAGTTTGCCCGCTTTAAATAGTCAGCGGCTGGGTGTGACTTATGAACCGGCAACCGAAAGTGATGCTCAAGCTTTAGAGTTTTTTCAAGCCACAGACACAGGTACATTACCAGCTTATAT
>JAYQWI020001360.1:0-2613 GCA_035871815.2 Candidatus Parabeggiatoa communis | reverse complement strand
AACTCGCAAAAAATAATCTACCAGGGCAACCCTACGGATTGCCCCTACCATCATCAAAGGTTTGTAGGGGCAATCCCTTGTGGTGGCCCTGATGGGTATTTTATTTTTTGCGAGTTACCTAAGTATACTTGACAAGCGTTTTTGATTTAGTAAAAGGGGCACACTTTTTTAAGGTTTCTAAAATAGACTTCTATTTAAGATTATTACAGACCGTATTTTTACATCGGCTATTTTATGAAAAAACTTCTTATAGTCTGCTATGACTTTCCACCAGTTGGGGGTGTTCCGGTACAGCGTGTTATTAAATTCGCAAAATATCTTCGTGAATTTGATGTCACACCAATAGTTTTCACAAATGCTCATGGTTTAGGGCATTCAATAGATGAAAGTCTTTTGGAATTGGACTATGTAAAGCAAACTAAAGTTATTCGTTATGGCGGTACAAACTTAGTCAAATTCCATAAGTTGAGACATCAGCAAAGGCTTCCCAGTCATCCACATTACTATTATCTTGGTTTGAAATCTATTTTGTTCATGGATCATTATAGTGCTTGGTATTTCGAGGTCAAACGGGAAATTTTGCGTATAGCACAAGAGGAAGATATTGATTGTGTTTTTACCACTGCGCCACCTCATAGCACCCATTTACTGGGAAAATACCTGAAAGATAAACTAGGTATACCTTGGATTATGGATATGCGAGATGCTATGGTACAGCATGTTGATTCTAAAGAACCTGCTTTCGTAACTTTTTTAAAAAAGAAAGTTGAAATGCCGTATGAAAAAAGATTTTGTAACAATGCAGATGCCGTCATTACGGTTTCACAACCCATGCTTGATGCTATGATAAAACGATGTCCTATTCTGAAGGGTAAATCAAGCGTAATTACTAATGGCTTTGATGAAGAAGATTTTAATCATTTGCCATCTTATGAAAAAGAAGTATCAGATAAGCTAGTAGTCGCTTATACAGGCACTCTCCAAGGTACGCAAACACCTCAGTATTTCTTTGAAGGATTGTCTATCTTAGTAAAAAGCAAGCGCATTAATCCCGATGATTTGTTGCTTCGTTTTGTAGGTTATATTGAGGATGGATATAAGAAAATAGCTGAAAGTTTAATAAAGGTTATGACAATTGAATTTCTAGGCTTTAAAAATCATAAACAGGCATTAAGCTATCAGCTAAAGACAGATGTATTATTGTTAGTTACAGCACCTAATACCGGGATTGGTGCGGATGCTGTCATGACGGGAAAGGTGTTTGAGTATTTGAGGGCTGGTCATCCCATTTTTGCGTTAGCACCGGATGGCCCTTTGAAAAATCTTATCGAAGACGGTCGTTTTGGTGTAGTCGTGCCTCCAAATGATAGCAAGGCAGTGGCGGATGGATTTGAAAAGATATATCTTGAGTGGAAGAACAACAACGGAAAGCTATCCTATCATCCTGACATAACGATAATGGATCGCTACAACCGAAAGCATTTAACCCAACAATTGGCTGAAATCGTTGAGCAAGTGACGCAAAAATCGTGATAAAATTCATTGTTTAGCCAATATGTCTAATATCGTCATAGCTGCTTTCCCGTTGCCATATATATTAATGTTTGTAGGGGCAATCCTTTGTGGTTGCCCAATACTTTCCTTAATCACCGTCACAATCGTTTCTGTACAACTTGCACCCGCTAACCGATTAAAACCTTGTTCTACCAATTCCACCCATTCCGTTTCCTCCCGCAGTGTAACACAAGGTACTTGGTGAAAAAAAGCTTCTTTTTGCACGCCTCCAGAATCGGTAGCCATTAAGCAAGCATTTTTTTCCAATGCCACCATATCTAAATAGCCCACTGGTTCAATGATCTGAAGGTTAGCAAACACTTTGTCTCGTAATCCTTCCTGTATGAGGGCCTTTTTGGTGCGTGGATGCAAAGGTAATACAATAGGTATTTCTCGCGCCACTTCCATGAGGGCATTAAAAATGACATTCAATCGCTGGGAATTATCGGTATTTTCAGCACGATGGAGAGTGGCGAGAATATACTTGCGGGGGAGTAATCCTAATCGGTTCAGAATACGACTGTACTTTTCCGATTGTTCTCCATAGTACAAAGCCGCATCCTGCATCACATCGCCTACCTGATAAATACGGTTTGCTGGAATACCCTCATTTTTTAGGTTTTGAACAGCTGTTGAAGTAGGCGCAAACAGCAAATCTGCGGCGTGATCAGTCAACACCCGATTAATCTCTTCCGGCATTTGACGATTAAAAGAACGTAGTCCCGCTTCTACATGTGCTACCGGGATGTGCAACTTTACCGCCGCTAAGGCACCGGCAAGCGTGGAATTGGTATCACCGTAAACCAGTACCCAATCTGGTTTTTCTTTAAATAGAACGTCCTCAATCGCGGCTAACATTTGCCCTGTTTGGACACCATGTGTACCTGAACCAATCCCCAAATGATAATCAGGGTGGGGGATATCCAATTCTTTAAAGAAAATGTCTGATAAATTTTCGTTATAATGCTGTCCCGTATGTACCAGTACCTCACGAATATCATCTCGTTCTCTTATGTGGCGCGAAATGGTTGCTGCTTTGATGAACTGCGGACGAGCACC
>JAYQWI020001359.1:0-2473 GCA_035871815.2 Candidatus Parabeggiatoa communis | reverse complement strand
AGTATCCTCTGGTACGCTGCCACTACACGTATCAACAGTCGTCTGTTTTGAATTTTGCTCCTTAATATAACAAGTGAGATTCTTCTCACAGCTTGCCTTATTGCTGCTATCGGGTTCAAGATGCCATTTGAAACGAAAATCATCTGGAACGTCTGAAACATCGCTCTCACCACAAACTAACTGAGAGGCACTGGCATCCAGATCAACTGGTTGAAGCTTTTCAGAGTCTTGATAATAAAGAAATTCCTCTGGTTTAACTGTCGCTTTTGCAATCAGTTCACAGACTATGATCTGTTGTCTAGCAGGAAGACTTTTATTACCGTGATCATCAGTGACTATCAGAGAAATGGTATGTTCACCCCTGTCAAAACCCTTATCAAGCGGTATCGTCATGACTTTACTCGAAGGAATCTCCATACCATCCAATTCCCATTGATAGTTAATAATACTAACGTCGGCTCTGTTTGAACAACTGGCATCCACTTGGGCTATCAAAAACCAGTTTTCTGCCATATTACCTGTCAAGGTGTCAGGGCTGGATGCCATGATGTTCTCTTGATTGCTGAGTTCCAAACACTTGTCTGAATCCTTTTCACAAGCCAGAAGGGTGGCTTTAAAACAGGCTTTAATTTCACAAGGTTCTCCTGTGACTACCGTCACTGTTGTCGTCGCTTCATCAGGAGGATTACCCTCTTCATCAAAAACTCTCAAAATGAGGGTATAGGAGCCCGCTTGGTTGGGTGATATCCACTCCGTTTTAGGCCCATTGAAGTATTTTAATTCAGCACTCGGTGGTTTAATGGTCCACTCATATTTGTCAATATTACCAGTTGAATTTCTCCCATCAAGTGTAATCGTCGTACCCGGACAAACATTAATGTTTTTTATCTCATCAGAGATGATCGCATTCAGAACAGGAGCAGGTTCATCCCTCTCTCTTACCCGTACTCCCCCTGATGGCTCTACAGTCGCTTCATCTACCACGGCTTGAGAACGAATCCCACCCGCTTTATCTTTTACTATCATCTTAATGGTGTAGGTGCCTTCTTCATCTGGTAATGACAAGCTTGATTTTTTTCCGGTGGATTTAGCAACGACTTCTCCCTTCTCATTAATCGCCTGCCATGTGATATCGTCATCATCAATATCACCGAATTCTTCAGTTAATTGACTGGCATCCAGTTCGACAACATTCGGATCGTCTTCAGAGGCTGACACTTCTACCTTTTCAGCTACCTTTTCAGGTTCTATAGGGCGAAGTAGTGGCGGCTTAGGGCCACTTACCGTTGCAATCTTTTCGGCTGTCGTTGTTTGACCATTTTTGTCCTTGACAGTGAGATCAATAGTGCGTTCACCCGGCGTGTTGAACAAAAAGCTGGGTTGTCTGCCGTAGGCTATTTCCCCAGTTGAGGCCTTCCATTCGTATTCCACCACACCGGGAATCTCTGCGACACTGAGCGTCACTTGTTTCACGGTTTGCCCCTTACTATCAGTGAATAACTGCACTTCTGGTTCTTGATCAAGGGTTGTTGGTACCTCTGGTGGCGGCTCGGCGGGCGGTGGCACATTGACTCTCGCGACGTTTGGCGTGGTGGTACTCAAGCCGTGTTTGTCTGTGACCGTCAAATTAACGCTGTAATCCCCCGGTTCTGTGAACGACATAGTGGGCTTTTGACCATAATATACATCGCCACTCGTGGTGGTCCATTTGTACTCAGTGATATCAGGATTATCACCCGCATCCAAGGTGATCTGTTTCCCTTCTGTCAAACCTTCACCTTCTGTGGGAACCTCATTCACCACATTCACAGAGGGTGGAGTTGGGGGTGTGGGTTTATCGATGATTATCACGGGTTTGGACTTCACAAGAACTGTGGTTCCCGTTTCATGACTCCCATTGGGCCCTATCACTCTCAAGGTGATGACGTGAGTTCCCTGATTTTCAATCCACATATTGGTCAGTTTACCCTTGGCAATATCACCGCTGCTGGATATCCACAGGTATTCATCAATCTTCCCCTGCGATTCGCTGCCGTCCAAAGCCAGTTTTAAGGGCGCAGTTCCTTCGATTGGCGTAATGTTGGCTACCGCAACAGGGGGGTCATGTTCTTCGGGTTGCTTTTTGACAGTCACAGTGATTGAAGCCATAGCGGTTAGATCATTTTGATCCTTGACTGTCAAAGTGATTGGGTAACTGCCCGCTTCAAGTAATAATAAGCTCACTCGCTTACCATATAAAGTACCTTGAGGCGTTGCCCAAGTATATTCTGTGAGCTTACCTTTTGAATCAGTGGCATCCAGTGTGACGTTTAAGGGCGCAAAACCGTCAGCTGGTGAAGCCTTGGCCACGGCGACGGGTTCATCTACTGGCCCACTTTTAGGTTTGACAATTATCTTGGTTTCAGTGCGATTCTCATGGCCGTATTTATCCGTTACGGTCAATGTGATGGTATAGTCACCCGCTTCATCAAAC
>JAYQWI020001358.1:0-2722 GCA_035871815.2 Candidatus Parabeggiatoa communis | reverse complement strand
CTGAATTAAATGATTTTTTATTGGAATTATTGAACGACAGTTTAGCGAATGAAAGCGATAGCTTTGTTTTACGGGTTGCCCTCAAAGTGGCCACTGAGGCTTGTCAAATTCTGTCTCAAAGCGAGGATTGGGTTATTGAATCGACAGCAGATTCAATCCTTCAACACTGGCAAAACACTTTGCTGAAGACAATCGAACAGCTTCACCGTTCCGAGGATAAACCTATCACGATCAGGCGTTTTGCGGCCCAAGCCGCTGAACGTTTATGGTGTGAAATGGAACCACAAGCCCGTACATTGCGAACACATTTACAAAAAAAACTGCGAACACAGAAACCAGAAGAACGCCGATATTTAGCCAAAAAACCTCTGAAAAGCGATGACACGACGCTGGCAAGAGTCTTATCCGTGCTCTCTCAGGAAAATTTTGGTTATGATGTTGTCCAAAACATGTTGAGTAAAACCCTGATTCGAGGCCATCTTTTTGGTTTTAGGGTATGGCGATGGCTACATGAATTTAGAAATCCTGAACCGTCTAAACGGCAAGCTTATCGTCATACCATAGGCCGTTATTTTCCAGGGCAATTACGCATTCCATCTGGGATACTGTGTGAGCTGGCGGAAACAAAAGTCCCGGGCGAACCTTTGTTCTTCGGTACAGAAGGCGGTTGGCGGCCTTATTTGCCCTTAGTTGATGAATTGATTGACTGTCTTATGCGCCGCCAAATGGTACACATTTATACCAGCGAAGGCATAACCACCCTCAAACCCCCTAAATATTTAGTACGACAACTCTTCGCTCGTTGGAAACTGACTTGGCGTTTTACGCAATATGCCCATCTTCGCAATTGGAAAGAAGAAAGCCAATCACCCGCTTCAAGCTATATTGAAGCTTTGCAAAGCTTAGGTTTTCAGATCGCCTATCAACCGCACACTTATCCCAGTTTGCCTGAATTTAAGGCCGATCCGGCTGTGCAGCGATTTTTCCCAGCCGCGCTACCCATTATGCCTATTGAAGGATTCGGAGAATTTTTTGATCGAGATACGCTTAAAGAAATCGGGTTACGTATTCAAGACTATTTTTTCTCAGTCTATCAAAATACTTTGCAAGACTTATGGATTTTTGCCGCTGCCGCATTAGGTTATTTTTTCTTTAACCATTTACATGCGAACCTCTTGCTCAATCGCACACGCGCTAATATTCCATTAATCGTTGGCGGTTGGGGTACGCGCGGTAAATCGGGCACGGAACGCATCAAAGCGGCTATGTTCAATGCTTTAGGTTATAGCATTTTTTCTAAAACCACCGGCTGTGAAGCAATGTTTTTACATGCCAGCCCTTTTAAACCCACCCTCGAAATGTTTTTATTCCGCCCTTATGATAAGGCCACGATTTGGGAACAATATAATGTCTTACGTCAAGCCGAAAAAATGGGCATGGATATTTTTCTGTGGGAATGTATGGGATTGACACCCGCGTATGTCGAGATTTTACAAAAACAATGGACGCGCGATGATATTTCAACCATCACCAACACCTATCCCGATCATGAAGATTTACAAGGCCCGGCGGGTATCAATATCCCGATAGTGATGACGAATTTCATTCCCCGCAATGGCATCTTGCTTAGCACTGAAGAACAAATGTTACCCATTTTGCAAACGGCAGCCGATGAATTTAAAACGCGCTTACGCCCCGTTACTTGGTTAGAAGCGGGATTGCTCACACCGGATATTTTAAAACGCTTTCCTTATGAAGAACATCCTTATAATATTGCCCTCGTGCTGGCAGTGGGCGATGAACTCGGTATTGAGCCTGATTTTGCTCTGAAAGAAATGGCCGATCGCGTGGTACTTGATTTAGGTGTTTTAAAAAGCTACCCAATAGCCACGATAAAAACCCGCAAACTCGAATTTGTCATGGGCATGTCTGCCAATGAACGTTTTGGAGCCTTAGGCAATTGGAGTCGAATGGATTTTCGTGATCAAGACTTTGAAAAAGAGCCAGGTATTTGGCTTAGTACCCTTGTCAACAATCGCTCAGATCGCATTGCACGTTCCCGCGTGTTTGCCAGTTTATTAGTAGAAGACGTGAGCGCCGATCAACATGTTATCATTGGCACCAATTTAAATGGCATGGTGGGTTATATTCGTGAAACGTGGGACAACTATGCCCCTAAATTAACCTTATGGCCGGAAACCAGCGAACAAGATGCCGCCTTGTTTGAATTAGAATCCGCAGCACGAAGGGCTCGCATCCCCGTTACCGAAGCACAAATGCAAACACGTTTGCGTATTATGCTGACAGCGCAAGGCGATTTGCCAAATCTTGAAGCGTTATTGAGTTTGTGGCAGCAACCCCAAAAACTGTATGACAGTTTGCCTGACACGGTAGAGGCTGACAATGCTAAGGCCATTTTGGAACGGCTTGAAATCGATCTAAAACATTATGAAGCTTATCAAGCACTGGCTGCGAAACTCGAAACCGCTACAGCCAATCAACACGATGAATTAAATAATAGTTTTCGTCAACTGCTCTGGCAATGGTTTGAAAGTAAACTGGTTGTCATTCACAACGCCCATACGCCAGGCAATCAAATTATCAAACGCATCGCGGCCGGCACCCCGGCAGGTTTTCTCAACCGCATTATGGGTATGCAAAACATCAAAGGCACTGGCTTAGATTTTGTATACCGTTGGCAAGCGTGGGAAGCGTGTTATCA
>JAYQWI020001357.1:0-2781 GCA_035871815.2 Candidatus Parabeggiatoa communis | reverse complement strand
ATCCTGAATTGAGTTGGACACATTATCGCCTCATGTTGAAAGTCGAAAATCCAAAGGCCCGTCGTTTTTATATTCAGGAGTGCATTGAAAGCAAATGGAGTACTCGTCAACTCGAACGACAAATCAACTCATTTTACTATGAACGTTTGTTATCCAGTCAAAATAAACAAGCTGTCAGAGAGGAAGTTGAAACCAAAGCTATCACGCTACGACCCGAAAATCTTATCAAAGACCCCTATCTGCTTGAATTTCTTGATTTAAAAGAAAATAGCGTCTTTCTTGAAAAAGATTTGGAAGCGGCATTGATTGGTAAATTGCAAGCCTTTTTATTAGAATTAGGCAAAGGATTTGCGTTTGTCGCGCGACAACAACGTATTATTGCCGATGGAGAACATTTTTATGTTGACTTGGTTTGATAGATCAAGCTAATTCATTGATTTGAATCAATCCCATTCAACTACCCCAGTGCCCCTTAAGTAATATCGCACGTTTTTCGTAGTCTATGATCATTTTTGTCCTCATTAACAAATCACCACCAATAACTCCGTTAATCCCAAAACCATAATCCATATCACCAATTTGTATTATGCTGTCTTCAATAGAAACACCGTCAATAATTAGGGCATCAATTCTCTTTTCAATAACATACTCATTTCCTCCAACACCAACAATTTTTCGAATCTTATCCTCTGGTTCTGAGTCGATCCCAAATTAGCTTCGCTGACTTCGTATCTCGAACGTAATCTGATGCAAAGAGGGTTGCGGCTGATCCAGTATCAACCAATACATTGTCAATTTTGAACTCAATGCCGCTATGCACAACAGTTATGCTTATAAAAGGTAATTTATGTCGCAGTTCAAAATTTATCAAGCTCTGACTCCCATCCATCGAGTTGTCGGAATTTCCAAAATGGGCATTTCAGTGTTCGCAAATAAAAACTCCTTGCTAGGGTTTTTTCTATGTAATTTTCGGTATTCGTCGTAAGCATCAAAAGACTTGTCAAAAATATCAAGCACTTCTAAATCTTCTATTACGAATTTATCATCTGCTTGGTGGAATTTTTTGGCTTCTATCACCAACCATTTTTTGGGATGTTTTTCCCTAATATCTTGCCATAACATAGCTTCTCTCCTTACGAATGAGGTAAAATCGCTCCGGGTGGGTAGAACTCAAAGCACCCACCACAAGGCAGCACAAGAATATTGTTTGTAACGAAATGATTTATAACGAAAGGGTGGTTACAGAAGTAGCTCTACCCACCCTACAAAAAACGTGCTTAACTAAGGATTATTATTAATCTTAATGTTCCACATCTATATGATTTTACTCATAAATTCGGTGGAAATGAGTCGCACCCCCGTCCAAGCCTCCAAAATATCAAAGCACCAAATTATCATTGTCCGCCTCGCAACGGCCAGACGTAGCTGGTGAAAGTCTTGCCGACGCTGTACACGTAGCCGTCGTCGAAGTGCACGCTCCACGCGAGGCCCGTGATGGCAGCATACCGCGTAGACGACCAATAGAAGTTCGTCTGTACGCCCAAGAACGCATCACCTTCCTTCCAAGGGCCTGTACCAGCAGCATTGGAGAGTGCTGGCTGGCTATAAGGTTTCCTATATTTCTTATCAATCATCGCCTTCAACTCTTCCTTGGTAGGCAAACGCCACATTCCAGCCCTTGAACCATCACGTAGTCCACATTGTCCATGATCCAGATTCGCGGCTTTTTGCATAGCGGTTTTCCAATACTGTGGGCCAAAACAATTGGCATTTTTCAGCCATATCAATCCACTCCGATTATCGGTGACGGTGCCATCACCATTGTCGGTGTAGCGGTATGAGGAATGGGTCGTCGGTTTAGGTGGTACTGGTGTTGTCGCTACTGGAGATTGCGGAGAGGGTGAAGGCGTTGATACGGTTTGAGATTGCACCGTCTCTGCAACTTGACGCTTACCCCCAACAGCAAACACAAAATCACCGCGTGAGAGATCATAATCGCGTATTTTTCCATATTGCGGGGTTTGAGCAGTATGTTGTGGTACTTTATTTTTGAGATACAGCCCCAATTCTTCTCCCGTCACATAACCATCTTTATAGAGATCACCTAAACCATAACGCAAAGCATCAACAAATGCGGGTGTAAAAACACTTTTTGCGGGTACGCTTTCATCGGCACTGCCGGCTGTGATAAATTGACGTACTGGTAATTCTGCCATTTGACTGATTTGTCGCGGCATTTTCGGCAAAGCCTTCGCTTTAAACACGGTGCCTGAAAAACAACTGTCAAATAAAAACAAGGCATGTTTGGCTTCCATTTTCCGCGCCATTGCCAGTATTTCATTCATCGTCACGGCTTTTTGTAAAAATCCTTTTTCATCAAAATGGGGATTCGGTGCGTCTGTTGGGACAAGATAACCTTTATCTTTGCGCGTGTGTCCATGCCCTGAATAGAAAAACAATAGGCGGTTGTTTTCATCAAAACCATACTTGTTGATAAAGGTTTTAAAGCGATTGCCTAATTGTTCGGCATTGAGATTCAGGGATTTTTCGACTGTAAAGCCTTGTTTTCTCAACACTTCTTCAACTTGATCCAATTCGCCAGGGATGCTCTCCAAATTTGACCACCCTTCGGTGTATCGACTTTCACCAATCAAGAGGGCGTAGCTACCCGAATAGGAGGAGAGAATCTGGGCACCTTGTAGACTCTGAGTGGCGGTGGTGCTGCTGCTGGGGTACACGGGTTGTTCATAAGGGGTTGAGTGGGATGTGATACCGCCCGGA
>JAYQWI020001356.1:0-2485 GCA_035871815.2 Candidatus Parabeggiatoa communis | reverse complement strand
CTTAATCATCACGTTAACATTAGTTGAAACTGAGATCTTCAATGGGGTTAACAGGTCTGTAAAAATTCGACCCAAAATTTGATGCCAAAGTGTCTTTTTGCGACTTTCTTCTTCATTATTCATTAGGTTTATGATGACTCTTGTGCTTAGCACAACGGATTATCGGAATAAACGAATTAGACTCCACGCGGTAATCACACCACTTTTATGTCGGGTGGGTTTTGTATTTTTGTTGCCCACCCTCTTCATTAAAAAGTTTCCAGCTGTGCGGTTAGAAATTCCCCATAGCAGCGCGAAATCAATATTTTATACTACGGCTATTATGGTGTTGTGCGGGCCTTAATAAATATGAGGCGGCCTAGCTAACCGCACAGGTCTAAATTGATAGCATGAACTCTTGAACTCTTAAACAAAATTATCAAAATGAACAGTCACTACGCCAATTTTGAGTTTTAGTGATCTTAAGCTCTATAGAGTTTGTAAGTTTCATCAGTTCGTCTTTACAACAGTGGAGCGCCATACTTTGATAACTGATAACTGATAGACTGTCGTTATAATGTGCGCTTTTGGCCAGAAAAGGGTCCAAATGAAATTATTCTAATGAAAATGATAGAATCAAAAAGCGCACAAATGACAATGCTAAGTATAATTGAATGTAGCCATCAAAAGAAATTTGACGATGTACTATAGTTTGTCAGATAAATAATTTCACCGATCAAACCTGACAGGTTTTGCTTTCGCCTGTCAGGTTTTCAGTATTTTCTGAACATCTATTGTTTTGATGAGAGGAACGGTGAGCAAGCGTGCAAAACTTAAGGGGAAAAAACGGATTTTTGAAGGCCTGCTTACCCACCTGACAAAGTACCATTAAAAAGGTTTTCGATCTACTGATAACTGATAACTGATAACTGATAACTGATAACTGATAATAGGTGAGAAACCATGTTTCAAAAAAAGACATTGTTTGTTTTACTACTCTGTGTGAGCGTCTACCATCTCACCGCGTGTTCGCCAGTTGTGAGGCAACATGCATTAGTGGTTGGCATTGATAATTATAAACAGGCAGAACCGCTTAAAGGCGCTGTCAATGATGCCAAGTTGCTCACAAAAAGCTTGCGCGATAATCCAGTGCTCTTGCCCGAAGAACGAGTCTTATTGGATGAGCAGGCGACGCGAGCTAACGTGATTCAAGCCTGGCGCAATATGTTAGCACAAGCGAATCCCGGTGATACCCTGATATTCACTTATGCTGGACATGGATCACAAAAAGAGGATGCCGAGCCCAAAGATGAAGCGGATAAACAAGATGAAACCTTGGTTTTGTACGATGATGAGATCAGCGATGATGAATTAACGGATTTATTTATTAAAGCTAAGGCATACAATATCTTATTTCTAGCAGATGCTTGTCATGCGGCCGGTTTGACACGCGATGGCAAACCTGCGACTTGCCGATCACGTTTTGCCGAAACGACATTCCATCGACAAGCTTCCCCGCTTGGCACTATTGAGATCAGCACTTTGGGTGATGAACGAGAAAACACGGCACGTCTCAATCATCTTACTTTTATCAGTGCCGCTGATTCAGATAACGTCAGTGTGTGTGAGTTCGCTTTTGAAGATGAGAAAACGCATGGCGCGTTAAGTTGGTTTTTTGCCAAGGCCCTAGCGGGTTATGCCGATGGTAATCGTAACAAAGGTTTAGAACGTGAAGAATTGAAAAACTATTTGACGACACAAATTGGTAATCATACGAGTCAATTGTACAAACCCAAATTACGGCCAGAAAGCGGTTCAGAAGTTGTGATTAGATTAGCGCAAGACTCGGTGACACCGATACCGCCTGATAACCCCAATTTGCGTGATGTCGCCATTAAAGTTGAAAACGGTTTTGCGCCCTCTGGGTTAAGGGCTGTCAAGCATGTCAAACAAGGCTTTGATTTACGCTTTGTCGTCAAAGATGAGGCAGATACAGCGGTGTATAACAAACTAGGCGATCAAGTCACCACGGTGTTAAGTCAAAAAGCAGATACTTGGCAACGGGTGATAGACAAAGCACAATTATTACAGGCCCTCTCCACCCAGTTTGATATGCGCTTAAAACCGGTTCAGATTGATTTAAAGGAAGGCAATGGTGTACACCGGAAAGGTGAGCGTTTACATTTTAGTATCGCGCCAACTGACAGGGGAGAAGAATTGAATGCGCTGACATTATTTAATCTTGGCGGGGATGGCACATTGCAATTTTTATATCCCCTTGCACCGCGTAATCACGTTTTAATGCTAGAACAATTCCCTTATGAATTGAAACCTTTAAAAATCGTAGCGCCTTTTGGCGGCGATGATTTAGTGGCGATATTGTGTACCCAACCGCCTACGGTTTTACAAACCTTGCTGAAGGATAGTGCCCCTTATTTACCGAAACCGGCCGAAGTGATTTTTGCCTTGCGGCAACAACGTTGCCAAGTTGGACAGTATGCGTTTT
>JAYQWI020001355.1:0-3379 GCA_035871815.2 Candidatus Parabeggiatoa communis | reverse complement strand
GCCTGTTTGACCATTTTTAACATCTCATCTAACATGGCTCTCAGTATGGGACATTTTGAATAAGCCAAATTTGGATCAAGTTGGCTAAAAAGGGCTCTGCCATAAGTTACCTTTTTATAGCGACGTTTGGTGTGTTGTTTGTATAAACGTTCCAATAATTTCGCGGGAGGCTCATTAAAGTTGATTTCTTCTGGCGGTTTTTTGGGTAAAGCTTGAGTGATTTGAGCTTTAAACAAATGAGGATCAGAGAGTAACCAAGCTTCAACTTCATGGACAGCAAAAAATTGACGGAATTTAGGATGCCCGACTTCACGTTCAAGTCTTTCTTTTGCCCAATGATAGCGTTCAAGTGCCGTCTTCTTATCTTCTGGGTAAAACGTGGGCCCATATAAATCAAGTAAGGCAATCACGCCAATGATATCTTGATTATTGGGGCCTTCCAGATACTGCTTCGCTTTAATGGGTGTATCTTTGACTAGTTCTTGCCAGCCTTCAAATCGCACGGCTTGGATACCAATACGTTTATCAAGCTGTACATCCAGCCAACGTTTCAAAAATGCAGGAATCGCTTTTTGTTCAGTGTACCCCTCAACAAATAATTTAAATTTCATCACAAATCCTCTAATTCCCCAGAATGAAATAATCGGCCTAGAGAATAGTTTTCTAACCAATAAGCCAGTGCTTCACCGCTTAAATTTTTTAACTGTGTTTCACCTTGTTCACATAAAGCAACGGTTATGCTGGGTTGTATATCAGTAAAGGCATCAAGCAATTGAGGAGAATGAGTCGTTAAAACAATTTGTGCTTGTTCTGCCGCTGACACGGCATATTCAGCAATGATGGGCAGCATAGAAGGATGTAAACCTAATTCAGGTTCATCAATGGCGGTAAAAGGTGCCGGGGCGGCTAATACGGTGAGTAAAAATAAAAACCGCAATGTGCCATCCGATAATTCAGCCGTAGATTGTCCACGTTGTAGCGATTTCCAAATCACACGTAATTGCGTTCTTTGATCGGCAGCTGGTGGGAACATTAAGCTATCAAATTCATTGCCAAAAGCCGCTCGCATAGCCGCGTCAAGCTCATATCTAAAATCACGATCCTC
Source organism: Candidatus Parabeggiatoa communis (assembly GCA_035871815.2). Lineage (GTDB taxonomy): Bacteria > Pseudomonadota > Gammaproteobacteria > Beggiatoales > Beggiatoaceae > Parabeggiatoa > Parabeggiatoa communis. The sequence goes on along the minus strand of JAYQWI020001355.1, from coordinate 2,274 downwards.
TGTATATAAGGTATGCAAAACAGAGATCAGATTTTGTCCATCTGGATCAACTCGTCTTTCGGCTCGCGTCACGACAGGTTGACGCAAAGGTGCAAGCCTATCAACAGGCACATCATGATAAATCGAGCTTGAAATCAGTTGACGTTGACAATGTGTCATAAAACGATTAGCAAAAAATGGCGTTGCGGCTATTGAAAGTAAACTTTCTTCTTCCGAGAAGGGTTCTTCCAGCGTTTTCAAAGTCTTTTCTTTATCATCGAAGATCATCGCCTCATGGTGAGTTCTCTTTAACACTGTCACAGCTTCAGTTTCAGGCCCTTTTTCCAGCCCTTCATATTTTGTGAGCCCTTCCTGTTCAATACGATAAGCACTACTTTGCCCTAACCTCGCCAAGACTAAATCATAAGTCAGCAAAGTGTCTTGCGCCCCGTTTTCTTGATCAAAGGGCACCATTTTTAATTGGCAAGCAAGGCGTGTCGCTTGTCCATCCCAAACCAAGGGTGCCATACCCCCCAATGATTGAATATATTTGCCCAAAGTGCCTTGAGCAGAAATCGTCATCAATTCCAAAAAACGGAGTAAATTCGACTTGCCAGCACCATTAGGCCCAATAATGACATTCAAGTTTGTGGGCTTCCAATGGACTTGTTTCATTGAACGAAACCCTTCAATGTCTAAGCTGATAATTTTCATGTTTTTTTTCTAATCTTTGGAAGTCAATGCTTTAGCAGAGCCCCCCAAATTCGTTATATAGCCTTTCCCAATTGAATGAACCTTCGGTGTGCTACGCTAAGTACAAATTATTTGAGTGAAAAATTTATTTTGCTGCCTGATTTTAGTTATAAATTTATTTCGCAGCCTGATTTTAGTTACAAATTTATTTTGCGGTTCGATTTTATTGATATAACTAACTGTACTTTATTCAATCGGAAAACGCTATAATCAAAAAAATTCTTCCCTTAAAGGAAATGATTTTCTGCGGCATCCTAATAATGGGTTACTATAAATAGCTTACACTGTTGGATTGAGACACGCGCAAAGGATAATCTAATACCATGGCGATTTTTAGATGTAATCAATGTGGGTATTTACGAGAAGTACCCAATCAACATATCGGTAAAAAGGTTAAATGCCCCGCTTGCCAAAAAGTGACACCGATATATGACACACTGGCTTTAGTCAAAAAGCTGTTGGAAAAGTACTTCAGTATGCAAAAAGAATTTCTTCGTTTGCAAAAAAGTCTCCCCGCCATTAAAAATTCCGATGATATCAATAAAAGAAGCATGGATATTTTTAATACGACGGCTATGACGGATCAGCAACAATATCAACCGATTTTAGATTGGTTTAAAAATAAACATATTCAGCTCAATGTTGATGAAGATGCGGTTGATACGACGGGTTTTTTTGATGAAGTGGCGGTAAAATTGGGGGATAACTATGACTTGCTAAAAGTCGTGAGTGATAAAATTAAACGTACCCAAAAGAAAGGATATACCAATGTGACGTTGTATTTGTCTGATTACAATCAACAAGAGGCGGCGCTTATTAATGAGTTTTGTCAAGAACTTTATGAATACGCTTTTGTTGCAAAGTGCTTTGTCAATAGGAGTCAAAATAAAATACATTTGACTTTACAAACGGCACAGCCAATTGTCAATTTTTTTAATGGAGAATGGCTAGAATGGTTTGCTTTTATGAAATTGCTGGCTTTTTGTCATGAACGTCAGATGAGCTTTGCCGGTTTAAGAAGTTTTCATATCCAATTTCCTAATAACGAGAAAAATGAATTGGATACCTTTTTTTTGATAAATGGCGTTATGCCTATATTTGTGGAGTGCAAATCGGGTGAATTTAGGCCCTTTATTGACAAATATGTCAAACTACGCAAGAGATTGAAAATGGATAAGAAACAGTTTTTTATGCTTGTGCTTGGGTTGAGTGATGAGCAAATGCAGGGGTTAACGCGTATGTTTGATATTAGTTTTGTTAATGAAAAAACTTTTGTTGAACAGGTTTCAGTCTCTATTGTTAAGCAGGTTTCAGCCTCTATTAAATAGGCATTAAGTCAAGGTGTTGTTTCACGGCACTGGGATCGTTAAATGGGATTGATTCAAATCAATGAGTTAGCTTGATAAATACACTTAAATATTAAGGATTAAATAACGAATTGATGAGGGGAAGGAAAATATTCAAAATCATCACCACACTGTCGCCCTGATTTTCGTTCAAAATTTATTTTGCTTCGGCCTGGAGTGCAAAATTTATTTTGCT
>JAYQWI020001354.1:0-1511 GCA_035871815.2 Candidatus Parabeggiatoa communis | reverse complement strand
TGAGTAAGTCGCCAAGCGGTGTAAATATGTAATATGAAGCCTAAGACTAAAATGATTTCTGCAACGCGAATAATGCTTGCTGTGGACATAAAATGGGCGTATGCATTAAATGCGGCACCATTATCCCCTTTAAATAACATCAAATTACCGGTTAAATGCACCATTAAAAACGAGATTAAAAAGAATCCTGTCAGTGACATCAGGATTTTTTGACCCAGTGTTGAGTAGAGTGTTTGTAGAAACAAATTCATGATTCAGTCCTTCCGTTCGTGCGTATTGAAATCAAGATCAGGTTGAAAGTCAAACATTTTGATAAGTTGAAGCGTTCAGAATCCAAAATGCCCCTTTTGCTAATATAATACATCATTTTTTTAAATCGGAAATCTATACAATGTATAAGTTATTTATCACAATCATTTTAGCTGTGTTTTTGATGTCGGGTTGTGGTGGCCAAATGAGTCCCGTCATCAGTTCACCTGAGCAACAACGCCCCGGCCTGGCAACAAAATGGGGAGAAACACGCACTTCTAGGGTCAAAAATGTTTTGTTTACTCGTGCCAATCCCGATATGCCAACCGCTACTGCCATTTTATATTATAACGACGCGCAAGGGATTCAAGCGATGACAGGGGTATCCCCTTATTATTATCAAACTCGATTGGCGACACGCTCACCAGTTGGGCAGGCTGATTTTGTGTCTTTTTGGATCGCCAGTGTAGAAGGTATACCGTTAAAAGAAGTAACGGTAGGTGAGCAAAAATACGTCATCGGACAAGCTGACCAGCGATATGCTATTCAAGTACACAATCATACCCATAATAGTTTAGAAGCCGTCTTATCGGTTGACGGCCTGGATGTGTTGGATGGGGAAGCGGCCTCTTTTGCAAAATCCGGCTACGTGATTGCGCCCTACTCAACCTTGCAAGTAGAGGGCTTTAGGCAAAGCATGGATCATGTCGCCGCCTTTCGCTTTGGTTCCGTTGCACAATCCTACGCAAACAGAAAACAGGGTGATACCAGCAATGTTGGCGTGATTGGGTTAGCGATTTTTCATGAGCAAGGTACTTACCCCTTTTCCAAATGGAGAAGTGATGACATTCAGCAACGTAAAGCAGCAGATCCCTTTCCGGGGCGTTTTGCTACACCACCTGATTAAATCATTTCTGGGGGCATGGTTATTCAAGGAGGGTGAACACGTAGGTTCGCCCCTGCGTTCGTAGGGGCGAACCAGCGTGTTCGCCCTTTCAAATCATGGAAAAGCCCTATTATTTTTGGTGTTCCCCACTTTGAAGTTACAATTCATAAAAGAGGATTATTGTGCAGCCAGTTTCTCCAATGCGGCTTGTGCTTTTGGATGCCCCTGTTTTGCCGCTTGACGAAGCCATTTGATCGCTTCTTGGCGAGTTTCTTCGGAAGCATTCTCGCTGTAATAGTACATGACGGCTAAGTTATATTGTGCGTCTGCGTATCCTTGTTGAGCGGCTTGGTGAAACCATTGAGCGGCTTGTTGG
>JAYQWI020001353.1:0-3207 GCA_035871815.2 Candidatus Parabeggiatoa communis | reverse complement strand
TTGGTTTTGAGAAACTCGGCAATTATGCGCTCTTAAAACCCTTAAATCAGGGTATGTTTTAACCACTGTTTTTTTATCAGCGACTAAACTCAATATTTCCCTAGCAATATCAGCACAAGAATCTATAATCTTCTTGTCTTTTTCAGCCTTAATAAGGCGATCAAATTTATCTAATATTACAAGTGCTTCAACTTCACTCAGTATTGGGTTGTGTGGTGTCTTTCTATCATCAGAAAAATCAAAATGATTGACGGTTTTTCCGGCTATTTTTGGCAACCGAGGAATAAGAATGGTATGCGTATCAAGTTTATGGAGTTCAAAGAAAATCTTAGGTTGGTAAGTTTTGCACTTTATAAAAAAACATTTTTCGGGTATGAAGTTTAAAAACTTTGTCACCCATTCTTGGAATTTAGACAACTGATTCACATTTAACAGTGCAAAGGCTTTTCTCGCAATATCGCAAAGCCTGTTCTGAATCATTTCTGGCAAGATTTGGTTTGGGTATAAAGGAATAACACATTGCTCTAAAAAACTCAGTAAATACTCAAATTGTTGTTGATTTTTAAAGACGACGTTACCCTGTACATCTTGCAACACCGTTTCTAACTGATTTTCTGACCAATCAGAGAATGACGTTGTCAAATTAGGGGCATCAATGAGCGTAATGAGGCATTCCTGAATAGATTCTGATTCCAATTTGGGTAACACATCCCAAGGTAATAAAGACGTTTTATCCGTATCGACTTGTGGAATGGCCAATAATGGCCTGTTAGCGTCAATATATTGCCATTGCCAGTCTTGTTCATCGAGGGCATAACAATACACCCACTGCGATTTATGACAAATGTCATTTCCATATTGCCGAAACAAAGCAGACTTTTTCAAGGCATTGGATAATTGCCAAATATTGTCTGGGGCTGGCTTATGCGTTTCAATAAAGAGATTTAAAGCTGGCAAAACATTTTTTAAGGTACCTTCTGTAGTCAACAGTTGATTCCATTTTTGACGTATTTCACCTTCTGTTGCATTATCAGTCAATTGGCAGGTAGAATTTTCCCAAGGATCAATATGTCTGCGACCCGCATCCACAAAAAAATACCCGTGCAATAGCACCACATAATCTCTATCTCCTTCATAAAACACTTTTTCATTAGGGGACTCACTAGAAACACCTAAAGGCAAAAAGACGGCCCATTGGATCGATAAATTGCCATTTTGCGTGGCCGGTTTTTCGATAAAGGTGACTGCACAGTGAGCAAAGGCTTTATCTGGTTCTTGTACCGGATTCCCTGTTTTATTATCTATTCTGAGGCTGGTAGGCCAAGATTTGTGTTGATGGATATTTTTTAAAGTACTATTATTTAAAATAACCTCGCGCCCTGAAAATGCCAGAGTGGTATTCTTGTCTTCATGCTCGAAATGGGTTATTTGCACACTGCCATCAAGAGACTCTTCTATTTCAAGCGGTGTTTCATGGTTTGTTCGCGGATAACGACGGCGTGAACCTTGTAGAGTCAGGTTAAATTGTGGTTGCAATTTGGCTTGATGATCGGGTAGCCAATAAGAAACCTCTTTAAGGGCCCGTAATAAAGGCAATAATAAACCGATTTCACTGGCTAAATTATCCGGAAATAGGTCATCAGGTGGTGTCTCTCTATCTCCATAAAAATTCTGAGTGATAACGCCGACTTCATCCTCTTTACCCTCCTTTGTTTTTCTTTTTCGATGACTTTCTTTACGCAAGGGTATCCATAACATAAAGAAATGTTCTTGATAATTTTCTTGTTCTAAAATATCGTTGATGTGAGCTTTGATAGCATTTTGATCAGATTCTGAGAATTCTGTCCAATCTGGGTGAAAAGGATCAGTTTGTTCGTTTGGTTGTGGATTAGGTTCTGCCCAAGGATTAAGAAAATTACACGATGGGAAACGGGCTTCAAACTGTTCATTGGGTGAATGCGCTAAATAGAAAAAGGCTTCACAAAGATGAAAAATACTCTTTTGCCCCAATCCAAATTTACCAATTGCAGTCTGCTCTCCCTCTTTTTCACTGTCTCCGAAACGTCTGATAGCTTGTGCATCAGAAGATTTAAATTTGCCATTATTGATAAAAAAGAGTGCGGGGCCATTTAACAATGGATGTTGTGCATTTGGTAAGCTTCTAACCCACCCAAAGTCTAATCGCGTTGAATGGCTATCATCGGCATTTTGTATAATTTCCTTGATAATAAAATCAGATGGATACCGATCGCGCAAATCGTTAATGAGTCGTTTAATGGTTGTTAATGGACGATGTTCAAATCCGCTCATGTCGTTAATTTTCCTTTTAAAACTGCATCACATCGTATATTTTGCAACACAGTTGCTAATTGATTTTCTGAACAATCAGATAATGATATCGTTAAATTAGGCATTCCTACAAGGTTATTACTCCTCTAAATCAATGGATATTCCTTTTCCATCACATCCAAAACCAATAGAGCGAAAGTTTTTAATAATTAAACGTACAATTTTCATTTTATTGGCCTTGAAAAACATCCGTGTAGGTTGGTTGGACTGAGTTTAGCAAATCCAACGATTAGGGTAATGAACGTTTGTGTTGGTTTCTATTGATGAAGCTTAACCCTTATAAAAAATATAAGTAAATATAAATGGGAATTGGCGTATAAAAATTCAAGTACCCAAAATGTTTAATTAACAATTTGTAATTTACAATTTATAGGGTTATTGGTTTTTCTCCACAATATCAATCTCCTCCGCCGTCAACCCATACAATTGATAAACCCATTCATCAATTTGCTTATCCGTCGCGTCAATCCGCCGTTTCAAAAGCGTTTTGGTTTGTGGGGCTTTTTCGGCAGCGATTTGTTTATCGAGGGCGAGCATTTGTTCAACAAGTTGTACGATTTTATCATGGTTTGCTTTGTCGGTTGGGTTGTTGAAGTCAATTGTGCGAATGGGCAGTTGTTGTACATACATTGGTTTATATTCAAAATACCCGCCTTGTTTTGTTGATGCGATAGAATGCAGTACAAAATCCAAGACTTGAGAATTTAATAAGCCCAGTAAGTATAAGTCATCGGTTTTGATAATTGAGGTTTTATCGTTTGAATAAAAACCCAGTTCGTCAAAAGTGTATGATGCTTTTTGCACTATGGCAGGAATGACAATCTTTGTTTTTTCAAAGGCTTCATAGTAATCACAAGC